>JAQGHX010000037.1 GCA_028288745.1 Roseomonas sp.
CATGGCGCAACGCTGGTGCTGCAGGCGCGGTTCGAGGCGGGCGAGGCTCTGGAGTTGATCGAACGCCACGGCTGCACCTCGCTCTACACCCTGCCCGGCATGACGGACGCGATGGTGCGCCACGAGAAGTTCCGGCCGGAGCGCACGCGTACCCTGCGCCGTGGCATGACCATCGGCAGTCCGCAGGACGTTGTGAAGGCCGCGACCACGCTCGGCGCCAGCGGCATCTGCAACATCTACGGCTCCAGCGAGACCGGCGGCAATTGCTGCGTCACGCAACATGACTGGCCGTTGGAGCACCGTGCCAACAGCCAGGGAAGGCCGCTGCCCGGCGTCGAGATGCGCATCGTCTCGGTCGAGACAGGCGAACCTGTCGCCGCCGGCGAAGCCGGCGTGGCCGAGGTGCGTGGGCCATACGTGATGCGTGGCTATGTCGGCGGCAGCGCGCAGCACAATGCGACGGCCTTTACTGCGGATGGCTGGTTCCGCACCGGCGATATCGGGCTGCTGACGGCAGAGGGGGAATTCAATTTCCTCGGCCGTGACAACGAGATGATCAAGCGGGCCGGCATCAACGTCTCCCCCGCCGAGGTGGAGGACGTACTGATGCAGCATAGCGGCGTGGCGCAGGCCGGTGTGGTCGGTGTGCCCTCGGCCGAGCGGGGGGAGGTTATCGTGGCCTTCGTGGTGCCCATGGCAGGCGTGGAACTGACCGCGCAGCAATTGACGGCGCATTGCCGTGCTGTCGCTTCCAGCTACAAGGTGCCGGACCTGTTCGAGATTCTGGAAACCCTGCCCACCACTGTCACTGGCAAGCTGATGCGGCGCGAGCTGAAGACGGCCGCCGCCCGGCTGGTCGGCGCGGACGCCTGAAGCATGGCGAAGGAAGCCTGGCAGCGCTGGGGTGCGGAGGATGAGGTCGGCGCACCGAATCTGATCGGGCGCGAGCAGGTGCGGCTGGCGGCTTCCCTCGTACGAACGGGCCAGGTGCTGAGTCTGGCGCAACCGCTCTCCGCGGCGCTGCCGGTGCCGGCCCACCGCGCCGGTCTGCAGCATTTTATGGGCCGGGATGGCGGCGACTACGCGGCGGGTGCCAAGCGCCCGGGCGGCTTCCAGTTCGCCGAGGATACGGTGGTGCTGCCGTTGCACCTCGGCACGCATCTGGATGCGCTGTGCCATGCCTGGTGCGAGGACCATCTCTATAACGGTTTCCCCGGCGCGACGGTGCGCAGCACGACCCGGGCGCTGCGGTGTGGCGCCGAGAAGATGCCGCCCCTGGTCACGCGCGGCCTGCTGCTGGACCTGGTGGCGCTGCGCGGCGGCCCTCTGCCGGGCGATGCCTCGATCGGGCGGGACGAGCTTCAGGCAGCGGCCCGGCATGCCTGCGTGGAACCACGCGAGGGCGATGCTGTCCTGATCCGCACCGGCTGGCTGGAAGCGCAGGCGCCCGGCGCCACGGTGGACTTCACCCGAGAGCCCGGTATCGATACCAGCGCGGCGGAATGGCTGGCGGAATCTGGCGTCGCGCTGGTGGGTGCTGATAACTTTGCCATCGAGGTTCTGCCCTTCCCGGCCGGTACCGTGTTTCCTGTGCACCAGCGCCTGATCCGCGATTACGGTGTGCCATTGCTGGAGGGCATGGTGCTGCGGCCGCTGGCGGAAGCCGGCGCGAGCGCCTTCCTGTTCGTCGCGGCGGCCTTGCCGCTGGTAGGCGCGACCGGAAGCCCGTTGAACCCGGTGGCCGTGCTGTGAAGGCCATGGTGGTGCGCCATACCGGCGGGCCGGAAGCTCTCGTGCTGGAAACCCTGCCCGATCCGGCACCGGCCCCGCACGAGGTGGTGGTGGCGGTCGCGCATTGCGGCGTGTGCTTCCACGACGTCGTCGCCCGTAACGGCACCTTGAAGGCTGGCGTGCAGACGCCCTTTATCCCGGGCCATGAGATCGCCGGCACGGTGGTGGCCCTGGGACACGAAACGCGGAGCTTCCGGATCGGCGACCGCGTGGCTACGACGCAGCGCTTCCATGTCTGCGGCCATTGCCGATACTGCCGCACGGCACGCGAGCCGCTCTGCGCCGAAGCCGTGTTCATCGGCGACAAGGGGCTGAATGGCGGCTACGCCGAGTATGTGGTGGTGGAGGCGGAAAGCCTCATCGCCGTGCCGGAGAGCGTGCCGCTGGACGCCGCCAGCATCGCGGCCTGCGCCATTGGCACTGCTTTCCACGCCGTGGTGGCAGTCGGGCAGGTGCGGCCGGCGGAGACGGTGCTGGTCACCGGGGCAGGCGGCGGCGTCGGCATCCATGCCGTGCAGCTCGCCCGCGCCGCCGGCGCCACCGTACTCGCCGAAACCGGCTCCGCCAGCAAGGTGGACGCCCTGCGCGAAGCCGGCGCCCACGCGGTCATCCTGCATGCGCGCGGCGAGGACTTTTCCGCGGCCATACGCGACGTGACGGACGGCGAGGGCGTGGACGTGGTGGTCGACACAGTCGGCACGCCGGTCTTCACCGCCACCCGCCGCTCGTTGGCGCGGGGCGGGCGCTGGGTGATGGTGGGGCAACTCACCGGCGATTTCGTGCCGTTCAACCCTGCCCAGTTATTCCTGAAAGGAATCTCCCTGCTCAGCAGCACCAGCGTGACCCGTGACGAACTCCGCCGTTGCCTGGCGCTGCTGGCGGGGGGCAGTATTCATGCCGTGCTGGCCGATGCACTGCCGCTTGCCGCCGCCGCGGAAGCCCACCGGCGCCTGGAGGCCGGCACCGCCCTGGGCCGTATCACCCTGGTACCGGGAGGCTGAGCATGTTCATCGAGTCCTTCCTTCAGGCCACGGTCGCGGGGCTCACCGTCGGTGCGATCTACGGACTGACCTGCGTTGGCCTGGCGCTGATCTTCGGCATCATGCGGGTCATCAATTTCGCCCAGGGCGACTTCATGATGGTGGGAATGTATCTCGCCGTCGGCCTCTCGGCGCTGCTGGCTTCGGCGGGGCTCGCGGCGCCCTTTGTCGCGGCGCTCCTGGTGGCTCCCGTCCTGTTCATCGCCGGAGCGCTGCTGCACCGCTTTCTCGTCTCCCGCACCACCGGCCTGCAATCCGTCGGCCTCTCGGCGGATGGGCATCAGGCGCAGCTGATTCTCACCCTGGGCATCGCGCTGGTTCTGCAGAACGGCGCAATGATCCTGCTGGGCTCAACGCCCTTGGCGGTGGTTTCGCCACTATCTTCCTCCGCCTGGGAGGTGCCGCTGATGTATGATGATTTCAGCACATTGTTCCTGAACAAGGCCCGCACCATCGGCGCCGTGGTCAGCCTGGGCGTGGCGCTGGTGCTGTTCCGGCTGATCCGTACCACCCATCTTGGCAAGTCGCTGCGCGCCTCGGCCGACAACCCGGAAGCCGCGACCTACATGGGCATCGACGTGGACCGGGCGCACCGCATCGCTTTCGGACTGGGCACCGCCGTCGCGGGCGTGGCCGGCGGGCTGATCGTGCTGTCCTATCCGGTGCAGCCCTTCGTCGGCACGGAATTCGTGATCATCATGTATGCGGGCGTGGTGCTTGGCGGCATCGGCAGCATCACCGGCGCCTTCTGGGGCGGCATGGTGATCGGGCTGGTGCAGCAGCTTTCCATTCTCGTGCTGCCACTTCAGCTGCAGAATACGCTGGTCTTCCTGGTCTTCGTGCTGATCCTGCTGCTGCGGCCGCAGGGCCTGTTCGGCCGCAGCGTGGAACGGGCCTGAGCCATGCAGGATCGCTCCATCCTTCGCCCGCTGGGTATCTTCCTGCTGCTGGCGCTCGCCTGGCTTGGTTGCGGCTTTGTGGTGCAGGACGCCTATTGGCGGCTGATGCTGACGCTGGTGCCGATCTGGGCGCTGCTTGGCGTCGCCTGGAACATCTTCAGCGGCTATAGCGGCCTCGTCTCCTTCGGCCATGCCGCGTTCTTCGGGCTGGGCGCCTATGTCGTGGCGCTTGGCCAGGCCCGTCTTGGGCTGACGCCCTGGCTCGGCATCCCACTGGGCGCCTTGATCGGCGGCCTGGCCGGTGCTGCGATTGGCTACCCTACCTTCCGGCTGCGCGGCAACTACTTCGCCCTCGCCATGCTGGCCTATCCGCTGATGCTGGTTTCGCTGTTCAGCTGGATGGGTTTCCAGGAAGTATCGGTGCCGCTGCATCGTGAGAGGCCGGGCTGGTATATGCAGTTCGCCGACGGCCGGGTCTATATCGCCATCGCGCTGGCGCTGCTGGCCATCGGCTTCATCGCCTCGCTTCTGGTGGAACGCTCCCGCTTCGGCCTGTCGCTGCTGGCCATCAAGCAGAACGAACTGGCGGCGGAAGCAGCCGGCATCGATACCGTGCGCTGGAAGCTGCGCGCGATGGTGCTCAGCGGCGCGCTGGCCGCCGCCGCCGGTGGGCTCTACGCGGTGGTCCTGCTGGTGGTCACGCCCAACAGCGTCTTCGGGCTGGTGGTCTCCGCCCAGGCGATGATCCTGGCGCTGTTCGGCGGCGCCGGCACCGTATGGGGCCCCCTGATCGGCGCCGCCGTGCTTGTACCGCTCGGGGAGACGTTGCAGGCGGAACTGGGCCACCTGCTGCCCGGCATCCAGGGCGTCATCTACGGCGTGGCCGTCATCACGGTGATCCTGGCCGCGCCGGAAGGGCTTTACTGGAAGCTGCGCGACATGCGCCGGCCGAAAGTCCCGGCTGCCGCCCCTGTGACGCCGGCGCCGGCGACGATGTCGCCGGACGCGCCGTGCCCCCCGGTAGGCGAGCCGATCCTGGAGGTCACCGGCCTCTCCAAATCCTATGGCGGCGTGGGGGCGGTGTCCGATGTCAGCTTCACCGTGCGGCAGGGCGAGATCCTGGGCATCATCGGCCCCAACGGCGCCGGCAAGACGACGCTCTTTAACCTGCTCAACGGGCTGGTGCAGCCCAGCGCGGGCGAGGTGCGCTTCGAGGGGCGCAATCTGGCCGGGCTCCGCCCCAACCGGATCTGCCGCCTTGGCATCAGCCGCACCTTCCAGGTGGTCCGTGCTTTCCCCCGCATGAGCGTGCGGGAGAACGTGGTGGTCGGCGCCTTCGTCGCGCAATCGACGGATGAAGCGGCGACCCGTGCCGCCGAAGCCGCCCTGGCCGATGTCGGCATGGCACACCGGGCCCATGCCACGGCAGACACGCTGACCAACAGGGAACTCCGGCTGATGGAACTGGCCCGTGCGCTGGCCAGCGGCCCGAGGATGATCCTGCTGGACGAGCCGCTGGCCGGCCTCGGCAGCACCGACACGGATGCGTTGATGGACGTGGTGCGTACGCTGCCGGCGCGCGGCATCACCGTCGTGATTATCGAGCATTCCATGCCGGCGATGCTCTCTCTCGTCGGCCGCCTGGTCGTACTGGACAACGGCCGCCTGCTCGCCGATGGGCCGCCGCACGAGGTGGTACGGCAACCCGCGGTGGTGGAGGCCTATCTGGGCCGAAAATGGGCCAAAGCCGATGCTGAAGGTTGAGAATCTCGAGGTCCGCTACGGCGGGTCCCAGGCACTGCGCGGCACCTCGCTGGAGGTGCGGGCAGGCGAGCTGGTGGCGGTGGTCGGGCCGAATGGTGCTGGCAAGACCACGCTGTTCAAGGCCATATCCGGCACCGTGCCGGCCACCGGGCGGGTGACGTTCGAGGGCGCGGACCTGCTCGCCATGCCGGCGAAGCGGCGCGCGCATCTCGGCATTGCCCATGTGCCCGAAGGCCGGAAAATCTTTCCCAGTATGAGCGTGCTGGAGAACCTGGAAATGGGCGGCTCCACCGATGCCGGCCGCGCCGGCCGGGTGCGCGCGTTCGAGCGCATCTTCGCGATGTTTCCGATCCTGGCCGAGCGGCGGGCGCAACTCGCGGGAACGCTGTCCGGCGGGCAGCAGCAGATGCTGGCGATCGGCCGGGCGCTCGCATCCTGCCCCCGGCTGCTGATGCTGGACGAACCCTCCATGGGCCTCTCGCCCGTCATGGCCGACACCATCTTCGATGCGGTGCGCGAGATCCGTCGCGAAGGTGGGGTGACCATCCTGCTGGTGGAACAACGCGTCACGGACGCGCTGGAGGATTGCGATCGTGGCTACGTGCTGGAGGGCGGCCGCGTCGTGATGAGCGGCCCGCCGTCCGAACTATCCCCCGAAAAGCTTCGCCGTGCCTACCTGGGCATGTGAGTGGGAGAAGAAACGTCATGAACAATAAGATCCTGACCCGTCGTGGCCTCGGCCGTATCGCCGTCATCGCCAGTGCCGCCGGCCTCGCCCGGCCGGCACTGGCCCAGGCGCCGCGGGAGATCAAAATCGGCCTCGTCACGCCGCTGAGCGGCGCCTGGGCCAAATCCGGCGAACTGTCCCGCATGGGCATGGAAATGGCGGTCGACGAGGTCAACCGGGACGGCGGCATCAAGTCGCTCGGCGGGGCCAGGCTCCGGCTGGTGACAGGCGATTGCGGCGACAGCCCGGAAAAGGCGAAGAGCGCAGCGCAGCGCCTGCTGTCGCAGGAACCCGACATCGTCGGCGGCGCCGGTGCCTATGTTTCCTCCTTCACCCTGGCGGTGACGGAAGTGACGGAACGCGCGGGCGTGCCCTGGTTCACGCTGTCCTATGCCGATGCCATCACCAACCGCGGCTTCCGCTACGTCTACCAGACCTCGCCCACGGCGCAGACCCAGGCCGAGGAAGGCCTGCCCACGCTGGTGGAACTGGCGGAGAAGACCACGGGCCGCAAGCCGACGCGCCTTGGCATTGTCATGGATAACACCGCGTCGCCGGTGAACTTCACGCGGGGCCTGCGCGATGGCGGCGCACAGAAACTCGGCATGCAGATCGTGGTGGACGAGACTTTCACGCCACCGCTCGCGGATGCGGGACCAGTGATGCAGCGGGTGCGCTCGGCGCGGCCGGATATCCTGCTGCTGCTGCCGACCGCCGTGCCGGACATCAAGCTGACGCTGGAGAAGCTGAACGAGATCGGCCTCGGCAAGGGCCGCCTGCCGGCCATCAACAATGGCGGCCCGATGGGCTCGCCCGATCTGCTGCGCGTGGTTGGCAAGGACATGCTGGAAGGCGTGATGTTCATCACCGCCACCTGGGGCAACAAGAACACTCAGGCGCTGAACGATGCCTTCCGGGAGCGTACAGGGGAGGCGTGGATCACCCAGGACAGTCTCTCCAACTACGCCCATGTCATGATCCTGCGCGATGCGTTGGAGGCCGCGGCCTCCACCGACCGCGACAAGGTCAATACTGCCATCCGCGCGATGGATTCCACCACCGGAGCGGCGACGTTGTTTCCCGGTGGCCGCGTGAAGTTCGATGAACGTGGCAGACGCGAAGGCGCCGCGCTGGTCATCGCGCAATGGCAGAATGGCGTGCCCGTTAGTATCTTCCCGGCGGATTCGGCGGTGGCCCAGCCGATCTGGCCGCGCCGGTAAGGCCGGCGCCATGTCACGCCTCAGCCTCTTCGCCAAGGGTATTCGGGTCATCGACCTCTCGGCCTTCCTGCCCGGGCCGCTGGCCAGTCTGTTGCTCGCCGATATGGGAGCGGAGGTGCTGAAGGTCGAGCCGCCCTCTGGCGACATGATGGCGCAGATCGGCCCGCGCGATGCCAAGGGCCAGCCGGTCTTCTACGGTGCCGTCAATGCCGGCAAGACCGTGCGCCAGATGGACCTGAAGCAGCCGGAGGCCCGGGACGAGTTCCTGACGTTGGTGGCCAGCGCGGACGTGCTGATCGAAGGCTTCCGCCCAGGCGTGATGCGCCGCCTTGGCCTCGACTATCCGGTGCTGCGGGAGGTCAATCCGCGCCTGATCTATTGTTCGCTGAATGGTTACGGCGCGGAGGGCCCGATGTCACAGGCCGCCGGGCACGACGCCAACTATCTGGCGCTGTCCGGCATCCTCCACCGTAACGGTTCGGTGGAGCCTTCCTTCTACGACCCACCGCTGGCTGATTCGGCCGGGTCTCTCTTTAGCGTCATCGCCATTCTCGGCGCGCTGCGGGCCCGGGACGCGGATGGCTGTGGCAGCCGTATCGACATAGGACTGGCGGATGCGGCCATGCCCTTGCAGCTCTTCCCGATCGCCGAGCATGGAGCAACCGGCGTGGTGCCGCAGCGGGGTGGAGGATTTCTCAACGGTGCCGCCGCCTTCTACCAGGTCTATGCGCTGGGGGACGGGCGGCACGTCATGCTGGGCGCGGTGGAGCCGAAGTTCTGGTTCGCGTTCTGCCAGGCTGCCGGGCATCCTGAATGGATCTCCCGTCAGCACGATCCCATGCCGCAGCACGCCTTGATCGCCGATGTGGCGGGTGTACTCGGAACACTGACGCTCAACGAATGTCTTGCCCGCTTCGGCGAGGCGGATTGCTGCCTGAGCCCTGTGCTGGACCTGGGGGAGGCGCTGGCCTCTCCGCATCACACCGCGAGAGGCGTAGTGCGGAAGGGTCCCGCCGGCGACTGCCAGGCTCTTTTCCCGGCGCATGTGAATGGAGAGGCCCCGCGTACGCGGCCCCTCCTGCGGCGCCACCCCGGCCACTCCCCCAAGGGCGCTCGGCCGGAGCAACAGATGAACGAGGAGCGCGCATGCCCTACGTAGTGAAACCCGGCGTGATCGGCGTGGCGATCATGCCCCGGATCGAAGGCGACGGACGCTCGCTTGAGGAACTGCTCTACGACGCCACCCAGGCGGTGCTGAAGGACGCCGGCATCACCATCGAGGATGTCGACGGAATCGTCGTCGCTTCCAACGACCAGTACGACGGTCGCGCCATCTCTATCATGGCTGCCTCCGGCTCGGTGGGCGGCGTGGATCGCGATATCCTCTCGACTCCCTCGGCCGGCGAGCACGCCTTCGTGCTGGGCGCGCTGCGGGTGGCCTGCGGGCAGTACCGCACGCAGCTGGTGGTATCCTGGAGCCCCACCGAGGCCTCTTCGATTCCCGAGGCGCAGCGGCTGGCGGCGGACCCGTATTTCCACCGCCGCCTGCCGATGGACGAGCAGGCCTCCCACGCCCTGCAGGCCAGCGCGCTGATGGCGCAGGTGCCGGGGCTGGATGCTGCGGCCCAGGCGGTGCTGCGTAAGAACCGCGCTAATGGCGGGCGCGCCTACCCTGATCTGGTGCAGGCACCGGCGCAGAGCGGCAAGCCGACCCGCTGGCCGCTTCCCGCCGACAGCATGGCCCCGCCGGTCACGGGCGTCGTGGCCATCCTGCTGGCCGGCGAGGACTTCGTTCGCGAACAGGGTCGGACGGATACCGCCTGGATCGCCGGTATGGGCTGGACCACCGAGCCTGCCTTCCTGGGGGACCGTGACCTGGGCGAGGCCCCCGCTCTGCGCGAGGCCGCACGCCAGGCCTATGCCGAGGCCGGCATCGACAGCCCACTGGATTCCGTGCAGGTGGCCGAGATCTCCGACGCCACGCCCTTCCAGGAACTGATGGCCTATGAGGCGCTGGGCCTGGCGCCTCGTGGCGAGTGGGCGGCGCTGTCGGAAGACAATCGCTTCGGCGCCAACGGTAGCCTGCCGGTGAACCTGTCGGGCGGCGTGACCTGCCTGAACCCCGTATTCTGCACAGGCCTCATCCGTATCGCCGAGGTTGCCAACCAGGTGAGGGGTCGCGCCGGACGCCACCAGAAGGCGGGGGTCAAGCGCGGGTTGGCGCAGGCCTCCAGCGGCATGGCTATGCAGTACCAGACCGTAATCGTATTCGACCGCGAAGAGAAAGGAGCCGCGGCATGAGCGCGCGCGTCGGCATTATCGGCATCGGGCAATCCGCCTTCAAGGCACGGCGCGACGATGCCAGCTACCCCGACCTGGTGCGGGAAGCGGTGGTCACCGCCCTGAACGACGCGAATATGGAACTCGATGATATCGAGGCCGTGGTTTATTCACTTTCGCCCGATGCCATGGTTGGAATTGGCAATGCGGAGCGGGTGGGGGTGGATGCGGTGGGGGCCCGCAACAAACGGTTCCTGCGCGTCAATACCGGAGGCGCCACCGGCATCTCTTCGGTCGCCGCCGCCTATTACCATGTCGCGGCGGGTGCTTGCGATGTCGTGCTGACGGCGGGCGCTGACAAGGTCGGCGAGTGCGGCGACAGCCAGACTGTTCTCAACAAGATCTGGGACCCGACCTACGAGCGGCAATTGCCGTTGGGCACCATCAACATGCTGGCCATGTCGGCCGTCCGCTACATGCACAAGTATGGCATGACGGAAGAGGACATGGCCCGTGTCGTTGTCAAGAACCGCTGGCAGGCCTCGAAGAACCCCAACGCCCACCTTCGTAAGGAGACCACGATCGAGGAGGTCTTCGCCTCCCGATACATTTCTTGGCCAGTTAAACTGTTCGACTGCTGCCCGCAGTCCAGCGGCGGCTGCGCGATGGTGCTGGCCTCCGAGAAGTACATCAAGGATCGTGGTCTGGACGCGGTATGGATTACCGGTGTCGGCCATTGCTCGGAGAGCTATTATCTGGGCGACCGCATGGGCAATGGGCAGACGGCTGACCACGCTGATGCCTTCGCGTTGCGGGCTTCCTTCGCCCGCGCCTTCAAGATGGCCGGCATCACGGACCCGCGGAAGCAGGTCCAGGTGGCCGAGCTTTATGCGCCGTTCAGCAACACCGAATTTCATTCCATCGAGGCCGCCGGGCTCGCCGATCTTGGCCAGGCACCGGCCATGATGCGGGAGGGGCGCTTCCAAATCGGCGGCGACATCCCCGTCAATCCGTCCGGCGGCACGCTCTGCACCAATGCCATCGCCGTTACCGCCATGGTGCGGGTGGCGGAGGTGGCGCAGCAGGTGCGCGGCCGGGCTGGCGGCCATCAGGTGGAAGGCGCGCGGGTTGGCATCGCCAGCGGAAATGGCGGCGACCACCAGTTCTTCGGCACCATGGTTATCGAAGCTTAGAAACAGAGGAATACGGAAATGGAATTGCTGAAGCGCAAGGAAGCCTGGAATATCACCTATA
Organism: Roseomonas sp.; assembly: GCA_028288745.1. GTDB lineage: Bacteria > Pseudomonadota > Alphaproteobacteria > Acetobacterales > Acetobacteraceae > Pseudoroseomonas. The sequence goes on from JAQGHX010000037.1 coordinate 10,976, forward strand.
CCCACGCGCTGGGTGAAACAGCGAGTTGGTTCTACGTGCAACTGAGAGACCACGCCAAGATCTATGGCAAGCGCGATGCCAAGACCGGCCGCGTGCTGGTGCCGCCGCGTTCCTTCTCCGACCAGTCGCTGCAGCCGACGACGGACTGGGTGGAAGTCGGCCCCGGCGGGCGGATCGAGACCTTCTCGATCGTCTACGAGGAGTTCCAAAACCTGCCGCCGCCGCCCTATGCCTTCGGCTATGTGCTGCTGGATGGCGCCGACACTGCGATCGGTGGCTTCTTCAAGGGCGTAGACCTGACAGACCCGAAGGCTGCGTCAGAGAAGCTGAAGATCGGCACGCGCATCAATACCAAATTCGCCGAGAAACGCGTTGGTGACGTGCTGGACTTCTGGTTCGAACCAGAAGCAGGCTGACGCGCCGGCGCGGCCGGAAACTGGGAGAAAACGATAACAATGAAACGATCCGAGTTCCTGGCGGCCGCGCTGGCTGTCCTGGCCAGCGGCCCCATGGCCGCCCTGGCCGCGGATGAATACCCCGCCCGCCCGGTGAAGCTGATTTCCGGCTTCGCCCCGGGCGGCGGCACCGATATCCTGGGCCGCATCGTGGCGCAGAAGTTCAGTGAACTGTGGCGCGGCAACATGATGGTGGAGAACCGCAGCGGCGCTTCGGGCAGCGTCGGCGCCGCCTTCGCGGCGCGGGCGCCGGCCGATGGCTATACGGTGCTGCTGGCGCCCAATTCCTACACCATCACGCCGCATGTGCAGCCGAATCCGGGCTTCGACATCCTCAAGGATTTCGCGCCCATTGGCATGATCGCGACCTCCCCGCTGGTCCTGGCGGTCAATCCGAAGCTGCCGGTGCGCAGCGTGGCGGAGTTGATCGCCTATGCGAAGGCGCACCCCACCGAGCTCAACCAGGGTAGCGCCGGCTCGGCCACTGCGCCGCATCTGGCGGGAGAGTTGTTCAACCTGATGGCCGGCACACGCATCGCGCATGTGCCCTATCGCGGCTCGGGCCCGGCGGTGACGGCGCAACTGGCCAATGAGGTGCAGTTGTCCTTCGGGCCGCTGAATTCCATCGAGGGCTTCGTGCGGGGCGGCCAGCTCCATGTGCTGGCCGTCCTGGGCGCGCATCGCTACGAGGGTCTGCCCGACACGCCGACCGTGGCAGAGAGCGGGTTGCCTGGATACGCCGTGGACCTCTGGTACGCGCTGTTGGCCCCGGCAGGCACACCGGAGCCGATCCTGGTGAAGCTGAATACCGACTTGAACCGCGTCCTAGCCGACGAGCCCTTGCGGCGCAGTCTGTTCGAGAAGGGATTTGTTGCCGCGCCGGGCACACCCGATGCCCTGACCGAGGTGATCCGCGCCGATTTCGGCCGGTGGAAGACCGTGACGGAACAGATTGAGATCAAATTGGATTGAATGCGTCATGAATCCCATTCCTCTCGATGCCATCAGCTTCACGGGGCAGGACCTCTCCAGGCCTGAATGCGTCCTGGCGCTCCGGGACGGCACGCTCTTCGTCTCGGACAAGCGCGGCGGCATCACCCGCATCGCGCCCGACGGCACCCAGGTCTTGCTGGGCCAGGGGCCGGTGGTGCCGAACGGCATCGCATTGCTGCGTGACGGCAGCTTCGCCATCGCCAATCTTTCGGATTCCGGCGGCGTCTGGCGCATGGCGCCGGATGGCGCGCTGGCGCCGGATATCACCGAGATCGCCGGCCGCCGCCTGGGCAGCGTCAACTTTGTCCGCACCGACCGGCAGGGGCGGCTGTGGATCTGCGTCAGCACCCTGCGCCCGGGCGAGGACCAGTACCGGACCGACATCGCGGACGGCTTCATCGCCCTGCGGGATGCCTCGGGCATTCGCGTCGTGGCGGATGGCCTGTGCTGGACCAATGAATGCCTGCCGGACGAGGATGCCGGCTATCTCTATGTCAACGAGACCTTCGGCCGCCGCCTGACGCGCTTCGACCTGGCGCCCGATGGCTCGCTCTCCAAGCGCGTGACAATCGCGACCTTCGGCCACGGCGACTATCCGGACGGGCTGACGAACGACATGGAGGGTGGGCTGTGGGTGGTCAGCGTCGGCAGCAACCGGCTGATCCGCGTGGCGCCCGATGGCACCAAGCAGGTGATGCTGGAGGATAGCGATCCCGCGCATCTCGACACGCTGGAGGAGGCGTTGCAGGCGCACCGCCTGACCCGGCCAATGATCCACGAGGCGCGATCGAAATTCCTGCGCAATACCAGCAGCCTGGCCTTCGGCGGCCCGGACCTGCGCACCGGCTTCATGGGCAGCCTGGCCGGGGATGCCCTGGCCCGCTTCGCCTCGCCGGTGGCCGGCGTGCCGCCGGCGCACTGGGACTGGCCATCGTCATGAAAAAGGATGTGGTGAGCACAACCAGACGCAGCCTGCTGGCCCTGCCATTGCTGACCATAGGGGGAACCGCGTGGGCGCAGGAGGCAAACTGGCCTTCGCGCCCGATCCGTCTGATTGTGTCCTATCCGCCGGGTGGCGCGGCCGACGTCACCGCCCGGCTGGTGGCGCCCCGCATGTCGGAGCTTCTGGGCCAGAATATCGTCATCGAGAACCGCGCGGGCGGCAGCGGCACCGTCGGCGGTGCGGCGGTCGCTCAGGCGCCACCCGATGGTTATACGTTGCTCTGCGATGCCTTCTCTCACATCGTCAATCCGCTCCTGCTGCACGGGCTGGCCTTCGACTACGCGACCGCCTTCTCCGCCATCAGCCGCGCGGCGGCCTTTCCGCAGACCATCGCGGTGCGGCGAAACAGTCCCTATGCGGATATGGCCGCCTTTGTCGCGGCGGCGAAGGCACAGCCCGGCATGATTAGCGCCGGCCATTCCGGCAATGGCACCGCCAGTCACCTGTTGCTGGAACGCTTCCGCTTCACCACCGGCGCCGCGCTGAACGCGGTGCCCTATCGCGGCGGCGGGGAGGCTGCGCGTGACCTGGCCGGCGGTACCCTGGAATCGGCCGTGCTCGCCTTCTCCACCGCCGCGCAGCTGGAAGACGCGGGACAGGCGCGCATCCTCGGTGTCGCTACGGCGGAGCGGGTGCCGGTGCGGCCCGGGGTGCCGACGCTGATCGAGGCCGGTTTCCCCGGTTTCGTCATCTCCGACATGGCCGGGTTCTTCGCGCCCGCCGGCACACCGCTGGCGATCCGAACGCGGGTGCAAAGCGCGCTGGCCGCCAGCCTGCAGGATCCTGGCGTAAGGTCGCGGCTGGACCAGATGGTGGTGTTGCCCGGTGGGGAGCCGCCCGAAGTCTTCGCCGCCTGGGTTGCACAGACCCGCGGCGAAATGGCGCAACTGGTCAAGGACGCCAGGATCAAGCTCGAATGAACTGGCGTGTCGCGTTTCTGGACGAGGATCACGTCCTGGGGGTGGCGCGGGACGCGCTCCCCCGCGCCGGGCCGGCGGCGGAGGCGCGGCTCCGTGCTTTTTTCGCGCCGGAGGCCTTCGATCACGCGGCTCTGCTGGCCTGCGGCTCCGGCCTCGTGCTCGCCCCGCCGGAAGAGGCCGAGGTGGTGTTGCTGCGCCGCGCTACAGTGGATGCCGTGTTGTTCGAGAGATGCCCAAGGCTGCGGCTGGTGCAGCGGCTGGGCGAGCGGCGCGACCACATCGACCTTGGCGCCGCCGCCGCGCGCGGCGTGGCGGTGTCCTGCCTGCCCCGTCCGACGCTTATCCGCACCGCCGAGCACGCGATCCTGCTGATGCTGGCGCTGGTCAAGCGGCTGAGGGAGGCTGAGGGCGCCGTGCGGCAGGGCACAGCAGCCGGCGCCGCCGGGGATGTGGCCTATAACTGGCCCGGCCTGGGCGGGCTTGGCGGGCTGCATGGCCTGACGCTGGGCATTGTCGGGCTCGGCGAGGTGGGCGCGCTGGTGGCCCGCCGTGCATCGGCCTTTGGAATGCGCGTGCTCTGCACCGCGCGGCACCCTCCGCCCGCGCCTCTGCTCGCTGATCTCGGCGCCGAATGGCGCGGGCTGGAGATGCTGCTGGCAGAATCGGACATCGTCTCGCTCCATGTCAGCAACCTGCCCGAGAACCGAGGCGCGATGGGGGAGGCGGAGCTGCGCCTCATGCGGCCCGGCGCGCTACTGGTAAACACCAGCCGGGGCGCCCTGCTGGACGAGGCGGCGCTGGTGCGGGCATTGCGGGAAGGGCGCCTCGGCGGGGCGGGTCTTGATGTCCATGCGGCCGAGCCGCGCCCGGCGGGCGACCTGCTCTGCGCGCTGCCCAATGTCGTGCTGACGCCCCACATCGCCGGCGGCTCCCGTCTCGGCGTGCTGGAGGAGATCGAGAAGATGTTCGCGAATATCCGGGCCGTCATGGCCGGTCTGCCGCCGCTGCACGGGCGTGTCCTGCCTTGAACATGCTCGCAGAAATCTCGGCTTGGACCACCGGGTTGCGCTTCGATGATCTCCCCGCCCCGGCCGTGGAACTGGCACGGCGCGCGGTGCTGGATACGCTCGGCGTCGCGCTGCTCGGCACACGGCAGGACAGCGTGCGGATCGTGGCGGGTATGGCGGTAAGCGACGGGCCGTGCAGCTTGTACGGCCTCGGCCGGCGCGCATCGCTGCTGGACGCGGCACTGGTGAACGGCACCGCGGCCCATGCCGAACTCTACGATGACAACAGCGTGCCCATGATCGCCCATCCCAGCGCGCCGCTTGTGCCGGCCCTGCTGGCATTGGCCGAGGCACGTGGTCTGGGCGGAAGGGAGGCGATCACCGGCTACTGCGCCGGCTTTGAGGTCGGCGTCCGGCTGGGCCGCATGCTGAATCCCGGATTGTACGAGGCCGGCTGGCATGTCACCCGCGTGCTGGGCGTGCTCGGCACCGCCGCCGGCTGCGCGCGGCTGATCGGGCTCGATGCCGCGCGGACGGCGCAGGCGATCGGCATCGCGGCCTCCATGGCCAGCGGCATCCGGGCCGCCTTCGGCACCATGACCATGGCGCTGCATTCCGGCCTCACGGCGCGCGACGGCGTTCAGGCGGCGCTGCTGGCGGAAGCGGGCTTCACCGCCGATGCCGCCGGGGCACTGGAAGGAACCTACGGCTTTCTCAACGTCTTCGCGCCCGGCGGCGGGCGGCAGATCGGTCCGCTGGGGCAGCCGCTGGAAATGCTGGGCAGCGGCATCGTGGTGAAGCCCTATCCATCCGGGGCGCCGACGCTGGCGGCCATCGCCGCGGCCCTCGCCCTGCGGCCCCGGCTGCGTGACCCGGCTGACGCGGTGGAGATCACCTGCCTCGTGCATCCCTGGAATTTCATGACCTTGCGGAACGAGGTGCCGGAGACGCCGCTGCAGGCGAAGGTGAGCCTGCGCTTCTGCATCGCCGCAGCGCTGCGCTTCGGCTGCGTGACGCAGCACGAGTTCACGGCGGCCGCCCTGCGCGACCCGGAACTGCAGGCGCTGATGGCGCGCATCACGATCCGTGCCGACGATTCCCTGCCCGACAACGGCCAGTTCCCGGCCGAATTGCGGATCCTGCCGCGCGAAGGCGGACTGTTGGCGGAACGGTGCGACATCCACCCCGGGGGCATTGGCCGCCCCCTGACCGACGCGGAACTCAGGGGAAAATTCCGGAATTGTGCCGAGGCCGCGTTGCCACCGGAAGCGGCCGCGGCCGTGGAAGGCCTGACCGGCCGCCTGGACACCCTGCCGGACCTGCGGGACCTTTGCGATGCGCTGCGCGGGACGGCGGCATGACCCCGACGGCGGAACTGGCGGCCTTCGCCGCCGAACTGACATGGGAAGCCCTGCCGGACCCCGTGCGGGAAGAGGCGGGGCGGGCGCTGCTCAACTGGTTCGGCTGCGCCCTCGGCGGCGTGAGCGCGCCGGCCCATGGCGCCGTGCTGGGGGCGCTGGGCGTGCCGGGCGAGGCCTGGCTGGCCGGCCTCTCGCGGCGGGTCGACCCTGGCTCGGCGGCATTGCTGAACGGCCTCGCCGCCTCGCATGATTGCTACGACGATACGCACCTGGAGACAGTCATCCACCCGACGGCTCCTGTCGCGGCAGCCGCGTTCGCCGCCGCGACAGGAAGGGCGGTGCCGGGGCACCTGCTGCTGGCGGCCGTGGTGGCCGGGGACGAGATCGCCTGCCGGGCCGGACTGGCCCTGATGACCGGGCCGCGACCGGCTTCCCTCGGCTGGTACATGACCGGTATCGCAGGCACGATCGGCGCAGCGGCGGCAGCGGGGCGCATTCTGAGGCTCGACGCGGGGCGGATGGTTTCGGCGTTGGGTTTTGCCGTGGCGCAGGCGGCGGGGCTGCGCTCCGCCCATGCCAGCCTCGCCAGCCCGCTGGTGCCAGGTCTGGCGGCCCGCAACGGGCTTGCCGCCGCACGGCTCGCGGCAGCGGGCCTGACCTGCCACGACGGCGCTATCGAGGGCACCAACGGGCTGCTCGCCACCCTGGCACCGGGCAATCCTTCGGCACCGCTGCTGGAAGGGCTTGGCCATCGCTATGCGTTGCTGGGTCTGGCTTACAAGCCTTATCCCTGCGGCGTGGCGGTGCATCCCGCGATCGATGGTTGCCTTGCCATTCTGGCCAGAGAGCGGCTGTCGGCAGCGGATATCATGCGCGTGGAGGTCACGGTGGACCCCCTCGCCGCGCGCCTTTGCCTGCGGGAGGATGCGGCGGACGGCTACGACGCCCAGGTAAGCATCGCGCATTGGTGCGCTGCCACCCTCGTCTTCGGCGAGGCCGGCATCGCGCAGGCGCGGGACGAGGCCGTGCGGCACCCCGCCGTGCTGGAACTCCGCGCCCGGGTGGTGGCGGTGCCTGACATGACGCTCGCGCGGGACCAGGCGCGGGTGGCGGTCCTGCTGCGGGACGGCCGTCGCCTGGAAGCGGATGTTCCGCATGCGACCGGTAGCCTGCAAAACCCTCTCTCAGCCGCCGGGCTGCGCCGCAAGGCGTCGGAGCAGATGGCCGGATGCCTTGGCGCGGCGGGTGCCGACCGCCTGCTGGGCCTGCTGGAACGGGCCGAACTCCTGCCCGATATCGGCCTGCTGCAGGCGGCCGCCGCGCCGGGCTGACCGCTCCCGGCTCTTTCGAAACGTCGCTTGCGCCAGGCCTCCGAGATCGACATACTCATTAGTAATGAACGGATCTTGTCGGTATAATCCGGCTGGACGGGAGGTGATCGTGCAGCTCAGGTTCTTTACCATGCCCATGCATCCGCTCGGCAAGGATTGGCTGCAATCCCTGGCGGAGGACCGCGAAGCCTTCATCCTGGCCGACGAACTGGCTTTCACCGAAGGCTATTGCGGCGAGCACCTGACCGACCCGGAGGAGAACATCACCTCCTCCGTCATGTTCATCGCCAGTCTGGCCCATGCCACCAGGCGCATTCGCCTTGGCACCGGCACCGTGAACATGCCGAACCACCATCCGGTTAACCTCGCCGCCTCGCTGGCCAGGCTGGACCACATGCTGGGCGGACGCTTCATCCTTGGCACCAGCCCCGGAGCGCTGCCCTCGGATGCCGATGCCGACCGCCCCGCCATGTTTCTGGAAGCGGTCAACCATCTGCTGGCGATCTGGCGGGGAGAGGCGCCCTGTAACCTGAAGGGCGAGTTCTGGAACGTTTCCACCGCCCGCACCCACCTGCCGGAAACCGGCATGGGCATCATCCCCAGGCCGCGGCAGCCGCCGCACCCCCCGATCGTCGTCACCGCCGTGGCGCCCTTCTCCCAAGGCGCCACGGAGGCGGCGGCGCGGGGGTGGGATCCGATTTCGGCCAACTTCCGGATGCCGGTCTGGCTGAAAAGCCACTGGCAGAAATACGTCGAGGGCTGCGGGCGCGCCGGTCGCGCGGCGAACCCCGCCAACTGGCGCATCGCCAAGACGATCTGCGTGGCGGAGGACGATGCGACGGCCCGCCGCTATGCCACCGATCCCGGCAGCCCTTACCGCTGCTACTACAATTCTCTGTTCAAGAAACTGAAGCGGCGCGGCGCACTGGGCGTGTTCAAGACCCGCCGTGACCAGCCAGATGACGAAGTGACGCTGGACGATGTCAGCGAGCAACTGATTATCCATGGCTCGCCGCAACGGGGCGCCGGTCAGGTCCTGGCGCTGCGCGAGCAGACCGGCGCCTTCGGCACGCTGCTCTATGCCGGCATGGGTTGGAAGGACCGCGAACTAGGCCGCAAATCCATGATCCTGCTGGCCGAGAAGGTCCGCACGCTGCTGCAGGCCGCGCTGCCGACGCAGGTGGCGGCATGAGCCCGCATCCGAGCCGCCGCGCGGCCCTGGGCGGCGTGGCCGCGCTTTTCGGCGCCGCACTCTGCCGCCCGGCGCTCGCGCAGTCGCGCGGGAGCGGGCCGATCCGTCTGGTGGTGGGCTTTCCCCCGGGTGGCTCCGGCGACATTTTCGCCCGTCTGCTGGCCGACCCGCTGCGGGAAGAGCTTGGTCGCACCGTGATCGTGGAGAACCGCCCCGGCGCGGGCGGCCTTACCGCCGCCGAATACGCGCTGCGCGCTCCGGCCGATGGCACGGTCCTGATGATGCACACGGGCTCCAGCGCGGTATCCGCGCCCATCGCGCGCAAGGTGCCCCCCTATGACCCGGTGCGGGATTTCGCATGGGTCGCGCTGCTGTCGGAAGCGCCTTTCGCGCTGGCACTGAATCCGCGCCTGCCGGTGACGGATCTGAAAGGCTTCGTCGAATACGCCCGCGCTCGGCCGGGCCAGCTTTCCTACAGCAGCGCCGGCATCGGCACGACGGTGCACCTGGCCGCCGAGGCCTTCAAAGATGCCGCCGGCATCGACGTGCTGCACATTCCCTACCAGGGCAGTGGCCCGGCCATCACCGATGCCATCAACGGCACCGTGGCCTTCAACGTGGAAACCTTCGGCACCCTGCTGCCGCATCACAGGGGCGGCGCGCTGCGCATCGTATCCGCTCTCGCGGAACAGCGGACCACCATCGCCCGGGATGTGCCGACGATGCGGGAGGAGGGCTACGACGTGGTCGCCGGCACCTACAACCTGCTGGCCGCGCCGCAGAACACCCCGCGGGAGGTGCTGGCGCCGGTGGCCGCCGCCGTCGGCCGCGTCATGGCCCGGCCGGCGATGCAGGCGCAACTCGGCGCGCTGGGCATTGCCGGCGTCGTGACATCCGACCCCGACAGCGCCCGCAAGTTCGTCGCAGCCGAGATCGCCCGCTGGACGCCGGTCGTGCAACGGCTGGGGCTGGCGCTTTGATGCAAGATGCTGTGGGCGCGCTGCTGCAGCCACGTTCCATCGCCATCCTGGGGGCATCCGACCGTTCGCGCTGGTCGCGCACGGCCTTTGACAATCTTCGCGAAGGCGGCTTCGCTGGCCCTGTGCATCTGGTCAACCGGCGCGGCGGCACCGTGCATGGGCAGGCGGCGGCCGAAAGCCCCGGCGCCATCGGCGAGCCCCTGGATCTCGGCCTGGTGCTGGTGCCGGCGGAGGCGGTGGCCGATGCGGTGCGTGATCTCGGCGCCGCCGGCGCGCGTTCCGCTGTCATCCTGACCTCGGGCTTCGCGGAATTGGGAGAAGCGGGAGCCGCGGTGCAGCGCGGCGTGGCCGATGCGGCACGCGCGGCGGGGGTGCGGCTACTTGGTCCCAACAGCCTCGGCTTCATCAATTTCACCGACCATGTCTGCGCCTGGACCACCCCAGTGCGCGCGCCCAGCCGCCGCCAGGGCGTGGCCATCGTTTCGCAAAGCGGGGCCACCGCCTATTTCCTTTCTACCCTGGCATGGCGGCAGGATATCGGCCTCAGCCATGTGGTGGCGACAGGTAACGAGGCGGACCTGGATGTCACCGCCGTGGCCCGCGCGCTGCTGGGACAAACCCCGACACAGGCCCTGGCGCTGTTCATTGAGACGGTGCGCGACCCTGCTGGTTTCCTCGCCCTGGCCGAAGCCGCGCTGGCAGCGCGCAAGCCCCTGGTCGTGCTGAAGGTTGGCACCAGCGAAGTGACGGCTAAATCCGCCCTAGCCCATACCGGCGCGCTGGTGGGTGATGACCGGGTGTTCGACGGCATCTGCCGCCAATACGGCATCCTGCGCGCGCGCTCGGTGGAGGACCTGCTGGCCACCGCCGACCTCGCCGGGCGCTGCGGGCCGTTGCGGCCAGGCGGGCTCGGCATCGTCTCCAATTCCGGCGGCATTTGCGAGATCGCCGCCGATACCGCCGCCGCGCGTGGCATACCGCTACCCGACCTGACGCCAGAGGCGGCGGCGGCGCTGCGGCAGACCATCCCCGGTTTCGCCACGCCGCATAATCCGCTGGACCTGACAGGCGCCATCTCGCCGGAGCAATGCGGAGCGGTGGTCGATATCGTCGCGGCCCAGCCTGGCATCGCCACCGTACTCTGCCCCTATTACGAGGTGCCAACGGCGGCTGAGGATGTCAGCGAGCGGCTGACCGGCCTGCATGCCGCACTGGCGCGCGGGTTGCAGGCCGCGCCTGTTCCCGGCTTCGTGGTGAGTTATACCGGCACGCATCTGTCGGATCTTTCGCGTGATATCGTAGCGGAGACGGGCCTGCCATATCTCGCCTGCGGGTTGGACCGCGCGGTGACGGCGCTGTCCGGCACCTTCGCGTGGTCTGACCGCCTGCGGCAACCACCCGCCACCCCGCGCGCGGCGCCGGCCATGGAAGCGGCGCGGCCGCGTTCGGAACACGCGGCGCTGCAATGCCTGGCGCGACATGGAGTGCCGGTGGTGCCCGCCATTTTGGCGACCGATGCGGAAGCCGCCGTCGCCGCCGCTGGCGCCATGGCGGGCGAAGTGGTGTTGAAGGTCGCTTCCCCCGATATCGGCCACAAGAGCGACATGGGTGGCGTGGCACTGGGGCTGCGCGGCGAGGACGCGGTGCGCGACGCCTTCCACCGCATCACCGCCGCCGCCGGCCTGCATGCGCCGGATGCGGTGGTGGAGGGTGTGTTGGTGGCCCCGATGCGACCACGCGGCATCGAGTTGTTTGTCGGCGTCACGCGCGATCCGCAATGGGGGCCAGTGCTGGCGGTAGGGTTGGGCGGCGTCTGGGTGGAAGTGCTGAAGGATGTGGCGCTGCGCCTGCTGCCGGTGGACGCGGCGGAAGCACGGCGGATGCTGGAAAGTCTGCGTGGCGCCGCCATGCTGGCCGGCCAACGCGGCGTGCCAGCGGCCAATCTCGACGCGGTGGCCAGCGCTATTGCCCGCATCGGCGAGGCGGCGCTGGCCTTCGGGCCGGATCTCGCGGCGCTGGACGTCAACCCGCTCTGGGTGCGCGGCGATCAGGTGGAAGCACTCGATGCCCTGTGTATTTGGCAAGAAAGCCAGGGCGGAGAAGGAAAATAACGAAGATGTCCTTACATGAGACGGCGGCGGTAACGGGAGTGGGAGAGACCGTCTACCAGCGCGGCGCCACCCGCCCTTCCACCGCCCTGCAGCTGGAAGCGGCGCTGACCGCCATCGCCGATGCCGGGCTGACCCCGCGTGAGATCGACGGCATCATCCCCATCGGCATCACCGGCGCCCCGGCCGAGGAACTGGCGACCAACCTGGGCGTGGAGGAACTGCGCTTCTCTGCGCTGACCCCGATGGGTGGCGCCAGCAGCATCGCCGCCATCCAATGCGCGGCGGCCGCCATCGCGGCGGGCCTGTGCAATCATGTGCTGATCGCGGCGGGGCGCAATGTCTCGGCCGGGGCCAAGGCGGGAACGCGCATCCACCAGATGCCGCAATTCCACCTGATCACCGAATTCGAATTGCCGCTCGGCTCCGTGGCGCCCGCGCAGCTCTACGCACCGATGGCCCGGCGGCACATGGAGCTTTATGGCACCACCAGCGCGCAGCTGGGGGAAATCGCCACCACCATCCGCGCCCATGCGCTGCTGAACGATAACGCGGTGATGAAAAAGCCGATGACCCTGGCCGATCATCAGGCCTCGCGCATGATCGCCGACCCGTTCCGCCTGCTCGATTGCAGCCTGGAGACGGATGGCGGCGCCGCCTTCGTCATCAGCGGCGCGGGCCCCGCGCGGGACATGCGCCAGCCCCGCGTGCTGGTCTCCGGCATCGCGGAAGGGCATCCGGACAGCCCCAGCGCCATCACGCAGCGTCCGGACATGACGCGGCTGGGTATCGTCAGGGCCGCGCCACGCGCCTTCGGCATGGCTGGGGTGACGCCCGCTGATATTCAGGTGGCCGAAATCTACGACTGCTTTACCTGGGTTGTGTTGTGCCAGCTGGAAGATATGGGATTCTGCGCCAAGGGCGAAGGCGGTGCCTTTGTGGAAGGTGGAAGGCTGCGGCTGGGTGGCAAGCTGCCGGTCAACACGCATGGCGGGCTGTTGTCGCAGGCCCATATGCTGGGGTTGAACCACGTGGTGGAACTGGTGCGGCAATTGCGCGGCCAGGGCGGCCGCGCCCAGGTGCAGGGCGCCGAACTGGGCCTGTGCACCGGCTTTGGCGATATGGGCGATGGCGCCATGGCCATCATGCGGCGGGGATGAGCACGATGGCCCAGAATCAATCCGCGCGGCCACTGCCGCATGCTTCCGACCTGACACGCCCGTACTGGGAAGGCGCGGCGCAGGGCAAGCTGCTGATCCAGCAATGCGGCCAGTGCGGCAAGCTGCGCCATTACCCGCGCTACATCTGCGACAACTGCCATTCCTTCGAAACTGTCTGGAAGGAAAGCAGCGGCCGGGGCCGCGTGCATAGCTGGATGGTGGCGCACCACGCCTACCACCCCGCCTTCGCCGGTGAGCTTCCCTACACGCTGGTGACGGTGGAACTGGAGGAAGGCGTGCGCGCGCTGGGCCGCTATGCCGTGCCGACCGGCGAGGGGCTGCGGCTGGACCTGCCGGTGCGGCTGCGGCTGGAGACGGTGGCCGAGGGCGTGGCCCTGCCACTGTTCGAACCACGGGAGGATTGATTCATGCGGACCGCACTGGCGAAGCGACTGGGCTGCGAGGTGCCGATCTTCGCCTTTTCCCACTGCCGCGACGTGATCGTGGAAGTCAGCAAGGCCGGCGGCTTCGGGGTGCTGGGTGCCTCCACCTTTTCGCCGGAGCAGTTGGAGCAGGAACTGCGCTGGATCGACGACCATGCCGGTGGTCGCCCCTATGGCGTCGATGTGCTGATCCCCTCCAATTACGACAAGGAAGCGGAAGCCTCGTTGGGCGAACTGGAGCGGTTGATCCCCGACGCCCAACGGAAATTTCTGGATGGGCTGCTGGAAGAAGCCGGCGTGCCGCCGCTGCCGGATGACGAACGGGCCCGCGTGCGGCAGGAACTGGCGGAAGGCCGTGGCGGCATGACACCGGATGGTGCCCGCCGCCTGCTGGCCGTGGCGCTGCGCCACCCTGGCGTGAAGCTGGTGGTCTCGGCCCTCGGCGCACCGCCGCCGGACGTGGTTGCGCTGCTGCGGGAAAAAGGCGTGATGATCGGCGCGCTCTGCGGTAAGGCCTCGCACGCCAAGCGGCACCGCGAGGCCGGGGTGGAGGTCATCATCGCCCAGGGCACCGAGGCCGGCGGCCATACCGGCGAGATCTCGACGCTGGTGCTGGTGCCGCAGATCGTCGAGGCAAGCGAGGGAATCCCTGTTCTGGCCGCCGGCGGCATCACACGCGGCAGCCAGATCGCCGCCGCGCTGGCAATGGGGGCGGAGGGCGTCTGGTGCGGCAGCGTCTGGCTGGGCACACGGGAGAGCGAGCTGACGCCCTTCGAGAAAGAAGCCATCTTCGCCGCGAAGGCCGAGGATGCCGTGCGCCGCCGCGCCCGCACCGGCAAGCCAGTGCGGATGCTGCGCAGCACACTCTCCGAAGCCTGGGAAAAGCCTGGCGCGCCACCCTACCTGCCCACACCGTTGCAAGGCATCCTCTATAACGAGGCCCATGCGCGCGTGGTGCGCGCCGGGCGGCGGGATCTCTATTCCTTCCCCGTCGGGCAGGCTGTCGGCACGATGAACGAGGAGACCTCGGTGCGGGAGGTGATGCTGCGAATGCAGACCGAATACCTTGCCGCCGCCGAGCGCATCGCGGCGCTGTGGGAGGAATGATGACCGACGAAGTGCTGGTGGAGCATGAGGACGGCATCGTCATCATCACGATCAACCGCCCGGCGCAGCGCAATGCGGTCAACCGCGCCGTCTCCTACGGCGTCTGCGCGGCGGTGGACGAGCTGGACGCGCGGGAAGACCTGCGCGTCGGCATCCTGACCGGCGCAGGCGGGACCTTCTGCGCCGGCATGGACCTGAAGGCCTTCCTGCGCGGCGAGGTTACGCGGGTGGAAGGGCGCGGCATCCTGGGCATCGCGCTGACGCCGCCGAAGAAGCCCTTGATCGCCGCCGTGGAGGGCTATGCCCTGGCCGGGGGATTCGAGGCGGTGCTGGCCTGCGACCTGTTGGTGGCCGCGCGTGACGCGCAGTTCGGCCTGCCCGAGGCCAAGCGCGGGTTGGCCGCCGCCGCCGGCGGGCTGCTGCGCCTGCCGCGCCTGCTGCCGCCGCGCATCGCCATGGAACTCGCCCTGACGGGCGAGATGGTCAGCGCCGAGCGGCTGGAGCGCTACGGGCTGGTCAATGCACTGGTGGAACCGGGGGAAGCCCTGGCGGAAGCCAAGCGTTTGGCCCGCAAGATCATCGCCAATGCGCCGATGTCGGTCGCCGCCACCAAACGGGTGATGGTGGAACAGCAGGACTGGCCGCTGGACGAGATGTTCGCGCGGCAGCAGGAGATCACCGGCCACCTGCTGGCTTCCGAGGATGCGCGGGAAGGAGCCACCGCCTTCGCAGAGCGCCGCGCGCCTGTTTGGCGGGGGCACTAGGCCGCTTCAGCCACGTGGCGCGAAGCGGGGCCGGCGACGGGTCGAGAAGGCCTCCAGCCCCTCCGTGACATCCGGTCCCGGCAGCAGGGCGAGGGCCGCTTTCGTCTCTGCCCCTGGACCTGAGCCTTGCCGGGCCAGCCGCTTCATGGTCGCCAGAGCGGGGGCGCTGCCAGCCGCCAGGGCTTGGCAGGTGGCCATTGCCTCCGCCTCCAGCGCCGCATCGGGTACGACGCGGGAGAGGAGGCCCCAGCGCGCTGCCTCCGCCGCGTCGATCCAGCGGCCGGTCAGCATCAGGTCCAGCGCGCGCGGCAGGCCCACGGCGCGCGGCAGGCGCTGGGTCCCGCCCCAGGCCGGCACCAGGCCATAGCGCGCGTGCTGGTCGCCGAAGCGTGCACCCTCGGCCGCCAGCACGATGTCGCAGGCCATGGCCAGTTCCAGCCCACCAGCCAGGCACAGGCCGCGCACGGCAGCCACCACCGGCAGCGGGCTCGCTTCCAGCGCCGCCAGCAATGCGTGGCCCTCGGCCAGGAAGACGGCCAGGGCGGCACTGTCCTGGCGCAGCGCCTGGAAGGCATCCAGGTCGATGCCGGTGCAGAAACTGGGGCCCTCGGCGCGGATCAACACCGTGCGCACCGTGGCCATCGCCTCGAAGCGCCGCAGCGCGGCCAGCATGGCCACGCGGTCTTCCGGCAGCAGGGCATTGTGCCGCGCCGGGCGGGCCAGGGCGATGATGCCGGTCGCGCCCTGGACCCTGGCTTCGACGCCGGTCATGCCGACAGGATGACGGCGCGGTTTTTCTCCGGCACCAGCACGCGGGAACGCTGCTCGCCCATGGCTTCCAGGAAGGCGTCCGGCGATTGCTGCAACGGCGGGAAGGTCGCGAAGTGGCATGGAATCACGGTGCGTGCCTTGGGTAAGAAGCGGTTCACCGCCATTGCCGCCAGCTTCGGGCCCATGGTGAAGCGGTCGCCGATCGGGGCGATCACCACGTCCGGCGCATAGATCTCGCCGATCAATGCCATGTCGGAGAAGATGTCTGTGTCGCCCATGTGGTACACGATGGGCTCGCCCGCCGCCTTGGGCGTCACCACCAGGCCGTTCGGCAGCCCGAGCGAATGCGCCACCCCGGCCTCGTCGATCTGCCCGGAGGAGTGGAAGGCGATGGTAAGGGCGGCCGAGAACTCGCCGAGATCCACTGCACCGCCGGTGTTCAGCGGCTCCATCTTCTCCAACCCCTGGCGGGCCAGCCACATGCAGAGGTCGAAATTCGCCACCACCGGCGCCCCGGTGTGGCGGGAGATGGCGACGGCATCGCCCACATGGTCGGCATGGCCATGCGTCAGCAGGACATGGGTGGCGCCCGCCGCGGCGGCCTCCGCATCGCCGGTGAAGGACGGGTTGCCCGTAAAAAAGGGGTCGATCAGTACCACTGCATTGCCGAATTCGAGGCGATAAGCCGAATGGCCGAACCAGGTAAGCCGCATGGGCACTGCACTCCATCATGTTGGCACGCGCGGCGGGCTGCCGCCGCGGCGAGGTTAACCTTGCTCAACGCGCGCCATTGTACCACCCCAAGGCCAGCGGCCGGGCCGCCCTGGATCAGCCGGATGCTGGCCGGGACAGAATTTTCCAGACGCCGCTGGCCGTTGCCACCAGCGTGGCCTCCACCGTCAACATGCCCCGCACGAAGACCACGGAGCGGGTTCGGCGCAGCACTTCCGCCCGCACCTCGACGAAGGCACCCGGGCGCGTCACGCCGATGTAGTTGATGTCGAGCTGGACGGTCGCCGTCGGTGCCCCCTCAACCGCCCGCCGCACCGTCAGCCCCAGCGCATGGTCGGCGAAGATCGCCATGATGCCGCCATGCACCATGTCCCGGCCGTTGTAATGCGCTGGGCGCGTCTGGAAGCCGAAGGCCACTGCGGCATCCTCCTGCCGCATCCAGAGCGGGCGCACCATCTCCGGCAGGCCGGCATCGTCCTGAAGGCTCCAGCCTTCCGTCTCCGGGTTCACGCGTCAGCTCCTGCCGGGCGGCGGGCATAGACGCCATAAGCCGGCACAGGGCCTATGGCATGCATGTTCACCTCCACCAGCGAGGGGCCCGGCGTGGCGATAGCGCGCGCCACAGTCGCCCCGAAGCTTTCCGGCCGGTCCACGCGCCAGGCCGGAATGCCCGCCAGCTTCGCCAGCCCTTGCAGGTCCGGCCCACGCAATTCCCCGAAGAAGCGGCGGCCTTCCTGGAAGCTGTCCTGGATATGGCCGATGGCGGCATAAATTCCGTCATTCATCACGATGATGCAGAGTTCCGCGCCTTCCTGCGCGGCCGTCCAAAGCTCCGTCATGTTCATGGCGAAGCCGCCGTCACCGGCCAGCATCACCGTCTTGCGCCCATCCCGCCCGGCCGAGAGGGCGGCGCCGATGCCGAAGGGCAGGCCAGGGCCGATGGCGGCGCCCACCGGATGCACTGAATCACGCGGGCCGTAGACCGGCATCAGGCGGTGCGCCCATGTGGCTCCGGCCACCGTCGCATCCCGCACCCACAGCGCGTCACGCGGCATGGCAGCGCGCAGCTGCGCCGGGAAGGTCGCGTAGGGGCCGAGCGAGGCGCGGTAGGTCTCGCTGGCCTGGTGCCGCACCTCCGCCAAGTCCTTGCCGAAGCGCGGGTCCACCGCCATCCGCCCCTCCAGCCGTTGCCGCAGCCCGGCCAGCACCGCCGCCGCGTCGCCGCAGACAAAGAGCTCGGACGCATAGGTGCGGCCGATTGCACGCGGGTTCAGGTCCACCTGCACCAGCCGGCGCGGCAGCCGCAGCGCACCGTCCAGCATCTCATGCCCACGCAGGCGGGAGCCGACGACGAGCATAGCGTCCACGTCTTGGTAGAACGCCTCGATCTCGGGCGAGCCATTGCCGTGCAGGGCGCCCAGCGTGCGCGGGTGGTCCTCCGGCACGATGCCGCGCCCGTTCCAGGAACTGACGGCGCAGAAGCCGAGATCCAGCAACGCCTTCGCCTCCGCGCCGGCCTCCCGCGCGCCATTGCCCAGCCAGAGCATGGGCCGCCGGGCGCCGGCCAGCAGAGCGGCCGCGGCGTCCAGCTCGACCTCCGCTGGGGGAAAGCGGCGGGATGGCAGAACCAGCCGATCCAACGCCGCCGGCCGCGTCACCTCTGCCCGCTGCAGGTCGGAAGGGATTTCGACCGTGACGGGGCCGCGCGGGGCAGCGAGGGCATCGCCGGCTGCGGCCAGCAGCACGCCGAAGGTTTCCTCCGGCGCGCGCACCCGGTGCACCGACTTGCAGACGGCGGCCAGCATGGCGCTCTGGCCCGGCAGGTCGTGCACCGCGCCGGTGTCGCGGTCCTGCAGGCGGGTGGCGGTCTGGCCCGTGATGTGCAGCAGCGGACTGCCGGCGAACTGCGCCTCCACCAGCGCCGGCACCGCATTGGCCGCGCCCGGGCCGGTGCTGGTGACGAGCACGCCGAGCCCGCCCGAGACGCGGGCATAGGCATCCGCCATGTGGCCGCCGCCCATTTCACCGCGGGCCGGGACGAAGCGGATGGCGTTGCGCTGGCCGATCCCGTCCAGGATCGGCACGTTGTGGACCGAGACGATGCCGAAGGCGGTATCCACCCCAACGGCTGCCAGGAACTCAGCGACCAGGTCGCCGACGGTATAAGCCATGCTGCTTCCTTCCCTTGCCAACTTTCGACTGGCGAGTTTCCTACTTATCGGTATCTAATCATGCTTAACGGTTCAAGGCCCTCCTCAAGGCCACGCTGATCTGGGAGCGGACAATCATGGCGAATGACGGCCGCTGGCACCGACGCGCGATGCTGAGCCTGGGTGGCGCGGCCTTGCTGCCACGCCAGGCCAGAGCCCAGGGCAGCGCGAACTGGCCGGAGCGGCCGGTGCGCATCATCATCCCCTTCGCCGCAGGCGCCTCGCACGACGTGCTGGTGCGAATGCTGGCGGAGCAGTTGCAGGTGCGGCTCGGCCAGCCCTTCGTGTGCGAGAACCGCCCCGGCGCAGGCGGCAATATCGGCACCGAGGCCGTGGCCCGCGCCGCGCCCGACGGCTACACGATCAACGCAGCCACCATTGGCACGCTGACCATCAACCAGTTCCTCTACACGCGCCTGCCCTACGACCCACTGCGCGACTTTGTTCCGGCGACGCTGATCTGGGAAGGCGCCAACTGCCTCTTCGTCTCCGCTCAGCACAATCCGTCGCGCACGCTGGCGGAGTTCACCGCCTGGGCCAAGGCGCGGCCTGGGGGCACCACCTTCAGCTCCGCCGGCGCTGGTACAACGCCGCATCTGGCGGGAGAACTGCTCCGCATGCGCGCCGGAATTCCTGCTACGCATGTGCCCTACCGCGAAGGCGGGCAGCGCGTGCTGGATCTTGCCTCCGGCACGCTGGATTTCGCGGTGGATAACGTCTCGACCTACACGGCATTACTGGAGGAGGGGAAGATCCGTGCCCTGGCCGTTGCCGCGGCTGCGCGCTGGCCCACCCTGTCGGAGGTGCCGACCATGGCGGAGGCCGGGCTTCCAGGACTTGAGGTGCCCACCTGGGGTGCCTTCGCTTTCCCCACGGGCACTCCGCCCATGGTGGTGGAAAAGCTGGCAGAGACGGTGCGGCGCATCGCCGGAGACCCGGCCATCCGGCAGCGTTTCCTGCGGGCCGGAGGAAAGTCGGTGGCCTCCACCCCCAGCGACACCGCGGCTTTTGTTGCCCTGGAACGCGAACGCTGGCAGGCCGTGGTGCGGGCCTCGGGCGCGCGTATTGAATGATCCTGGCGGTGCGCCGAAGGCCAAGAGGAGGGCAGGGGAGCCACACCGCCCTGACTTCATGCATTCCGTCGAGCCGGAAACAGGACGTCCAAGCATAATGCAGGATCCAGGTCTGCACCGTGGAAGCGAAAGTCCCCTTCACCACACTGAGCAACGCGGCGACGCTGACCGGCAAGGACTGCAACCGCCACACCTTCCACCTTCCGCAGCAAGGCGCCGGCGCCGGTGGCCGCGCTATCGCGGCCCGTGCTGCTGGAACGTGGCAAGCGCTGGTATTTTCTGGAAAGTGCTGGCGGCGATCAAGAGCGCGCCCGATGCACCTGGCGGGCTGGATGCGCTCTACGGCGTACAATCAGGCCGCGCATGCGCCTGGGCGATATCTGAGGCGGAACGCGCCATGGGCGGTACCGGCATCCGGCCGGCCACACGTCCCCTGGCATGAACTGGTGGGCTCGCCCCCGGGGCGGGCCCGATGGAGGCACATATGAAGCGTTTTGCGATCATCGGGGCCGGGGCAGGCGGGCTATGCGCCGCCAAGAACCTACTGGCGCGCGGTATCGAGGTGGTGATCTTCGAGGTCGGCTCCTATATCGGCGGTCTCTGGGTCTATGAGAATGATAGCGGGTTGAGCCCGGCCTACCGCTCGCTGCACATCAACTCGGAAGCACGCGTCAGTTCCTTTGGCGACTTCCCCTTGCCGGAGGACGATTCGCTTTACCCCGACCACCGCGAGATGCACCGCTATTTCGAGCGCTACGCGGAGCATTTCGACCTGAAGCGCCGCATCCGGTTCAAGAGCCGCGTCGTGGCGGCCGAGCCCGTGGAAGGACGCTTCAATCTCCGCCTCGAAAGCGGGGAGGAGGAGGTGTTTGACGGTGTCGTGGTCGCCACGGGGCACCAGAGCGTACCGCGCCACCCGGCGGAGATCAGCAGTTTCTCAGGGGAATACTTGCACGCGCATGGCTACCGCGTGCCCGAGCCCTTCGCCGGCAAGCGCGTCCTGGTCATCGGGCCCGGCAATAGCGGCGTGGACATCGCCGCCGATATCTGCACCATGACGGAGCGCACGGTGCTCTGCGCGCGCTCGCCCGTGCTCATCATGCCAAGGATGATGTTCGGCGTGCCGAACTCGCGCGTCCTCGGCCGGGTGGAGAAGCCGTGGATGCCGGTGCGCCTGCGCGTCTGGGCGCGCTCCCTGCTGACGCGCATGTTCCATGGCAGCATGGAGCAATGGGGCTTCCGCACGCCGAAGGGCCGCACCCATCCAATCAGCCATCCGACCCTGATCTCCCACATCGCCTGGAAGCGCATTGCGGTGAAGCCCGGCATCCGCGAGATCGAAGGGCAGGAGGTCCGCTTCGTGGATGGCACGTCGGAGACCTTCGACAGCATTATCGCAGCAACCGGCTACGTCACGCAGTTCCCCTACCTGTCGCCGAAGAGCGTGCCGCTGGTGGGTACGCGCCTCGCGCTTTATAACCGGGTGTGCCACCCGTCGCTGCCGGGGCTCTACTTCATCGGCTTCTTCGACGTCAGCGGCGGCAGCAACATCCGCATGATGGATGACCAGGCGGAATATATCGCGGCCGTTGCCAGCGGGGCGGTGGAGCTGCCAGGCCGGGATGCCATGCTGGCCGCCATCGCCGCCGATCATGCCTGGGCGGCGAAGCAGTATCCCGACAGCCCGCGCTACGGATTGGAACTCGACCCCCGCCGCTACCGCAAGGCCCTGGCGCGCGATTATGCCCGCGCTGGCGTGGCCCGCCCCCGGGCGACGACGCCAGCGCCCCGGCCGGCCACTGCCACACAAGGTTGATGAATACAGGACGTACGGACTGGGGAGCCGCGTGGCTATTGCCACTGGTGCGGGCGACATCGGCCGCGCTATCGCGCTGCACCTGGCGCGGGAAGGTTGCGGCACCGGTATTTTCGACCGGGACGAGGCCGGCGCGCAGGAACCGCGGCACTGGTGCGTTCGAGGGAGCGCCAGCGGCAGTGGCCATCGACAGCACGGCACTGCGGCAGGATGTGGACCGGAGCGTCGCCGCGCTGACGGCCGAGTTGGGGCCGGCCGACATCCTGGCCAACAATGCCGCCATCCTGCGCACCACCGCCTTCCTGGACACCACCGGTGGCCATATGGCGGGACACGATGCCCATCAATCTCGACGGCGTATTCCATTGCTGCCAGGCGGCACTGCCGCAGATAGCGGCGCGCCGCCGCGGAGCCATCGTCAACATGTCCTCCTGGACCGGCAAGAAGGGCGTGCCCAACCACGCCGCCTACAGCGCCGGCAAGTCCGCCGTGATCGGCCTGACGCAGAGCATCGCGGGGGAGATGGCGGCGCATGGCATCCGCGTGAACGCTGTCTGCCCCGGCATCATTGTCCATACGCAGATGCGGGTGGAGGCGGAGGAGCTGAACCGCAGCCAGGGCTTGCCGGATGTGGCTGCGCGCGCCAAAATCATCCCGCGATATCGGCCTGGATACCCGGCCGATATCGCGCGGGTGGTGGCGTTCCTGGCGTCGG
>JAQGHX010000070.1 GCA_028288745.1 Roseomonas sp.
GACAGCAGTCCTTTACCGGTGCCCGCTTGCCCTGCGGCTGATCCCGCGGGCGCATGGCCCCGCGCCCGCCAGTTCCGCAGCATCGATGGCTCGATCCCACACTCCTTCGCCACCCGCATCAGCGGACGGCCGCTGCTCTCCAGCAGCAATACCGCCACCTGCTTGAACTCCTCCATACACTCCCGGCGCGTCTTGCCCGTCATCAGGGCACATCGCTCCCGCAGGTGCTTATCTGAAGTGTCCACCAAAGCGAGAGTGGGTCAGTGCACGGCTCACCTCTGTCCCAGGACAGCGCACGGCAGGCGCTCGAACCGACGCCGGTACTCTACAATGGCCAGCCCGACCGGGTCCCAACAATGGTTCTGCGGCCAGACAGCTAAGTACCAAATATTTTTGAATCGATACCGAGTTTGCCGAGTTGCTGTCTACAGCGAAGCGCCGCGTGTCTTGCATGGTCGATCAGCGCTTCGATCTCCGGGGTATGCGCATGGGGCAAGGCGCGAACGACACCAAGTGAAAGCTGAAATCCTGGCGTGATCGGCCGCGCGATCAACCCGCCCGCGATTCCACTCACCAGCAATACCGGATTGGCTAGGGCGATGCCGATCCCCGCGCGGGCAAAGCTCATGGCGGTATAGACGTTGTTCACCTCCATCGTGCCGGGTTCCGTCCCTTTACCACGCAGCCCTTCGACGATGGTGGCGGGAATTGGCAGGTTATTTCGAGTGGCAAGGATAACCCGGTGCTGAGCCAGATCGGAAAGATCCAGGCTCGTTCTGGCGGCTAAAGGATGGTCCGGCGCCATAAGGCCCGCCAAAGGCGTGGAGAGCAGCCTTTCCTGCCCACGTTCTGGCATCGGCGCTTCCTCTGCCTCTTGCGGCAGATAGCAGAAGGCGAGGTCGACGGCCTCCTGCCGTAATAAATCGAGGACTTGGCTCAAGGGCTCCACGTCGATCTTCAGCTGTACCCCCGGGTGCTCGCGCTGAAAGCCGGCGATGGTCGATGGCAGGAGGGTTGAGCCAAAGGACGGCGTGCAGGCGAGGTGGAGCATTGGGGCGGCCTTGCCTCGCAGCGCCACGATCTGACGCTGAATGCGGTTCGCCTGGTCGATCAGGCGCTCGATCTGAGGAAGCAGCAATCCTGCCTGTGGTGTGGGCACCAGGCGCTGGCGCGTCCGCACAAACAGTGGCAAGCCGGTCTGCGCCTCCAGTTCCTTCAGCGCCAGGCTTGCCGCGGGCTGAGAGATGCCGATGCAGCGGGCTGCCTCGGAAATACTGCGAGTGCGCATCAGGGTGGAAAAAAGGTCTAGAGCCCGAAGGGACGGTGTCCGGATCATGCGCTGGTGTCCGGAGCAGGTCTTCGTGGCATCGCCTTTGTTCCTTATGACTTGTGTCTCCGTCAAGGCCCAGCGGCCCATAGGGAGGGCCGCTGGGCAAGATGGGGATAACCCACGCGGCGAGCCCCTGGGCAGCGTCTGTGCAGGGGGAGGATCTCCTCCGCGGCGCGCAGCTTATGACCCTATCAGAGTTTCTCATTACGACGATGCGCAGGCGGAGGCTAGCGTGCCCCGGCAGCGTAACTTCACGCCAGTGCGGGACCATCTTCCCCGCGCCAGAGCACATGACGGGAGAGGTGCGGCTTGAGCATCGTAGAGAACAAGACTTTCCGCCTGGGCGTCGACATCGGCGGCACCTTCACGGACATCGTACTGCTCAGCGAGAGCGGCCAGATCCACACAAAGAAGCTGCTTTCGTCGCCGCCCGACTACAGTGAGGCTATCGAGGTCGGCGTCCGTGAATTGCTGCAGGATGTAGGCATCGCCCCGGGTCAGATCACTGAGTTCATCCACGGCACGACGATTGTTACCAATACCATCATCGAGCGCAAGGGAGAGCCGATCGCTCTGGTGACCACCCGGGGCTTCCGGGATGTGTTGGAACTGGGCCGGTTCCGGGCCCCGTCTCTCTATGATTCAAGCTTCCGGAAGCTCGAACCGCTGGCAGAGCGCCGCCTGCGTTTCGAGGTCACGGAACGGGTGGCTGCCGATGGCACGGTGCTGCAGCCTCTGAACGAGGACGAACTGGAGCCTATCGCGCAGAGCCTCGAGGAGGCTGGCATATCGTCGCTCGCGATCTGTTTCATCAACGCCTACTCCAATGGCGAGAACGAAGTCCTCGCGGCACGGTGGCTTCAGCAGCGCCTGCCGCATCTGTCGATCTCGACGTCGAGCCAGCTCCTGCCGAAAATCCAGGAATACGAGCGCACCTCGACCACTGCCCTGAATGCCTATGTCCGGCCGGTGGCGGAGCGCTATATCCAGTCATTGCAGCGCCGGCTGACCGCTCTCGGGATCACCTGCGATCTGATGATCATGCAGTCGGCGGGTGGCATCGTGCCCGGCAAGGTCGCCGCGCAGAACCCCGTCTACATTGTCGAATCCGGCCCGGCCGCGGGCGTCGTCGGCGCGCAGCGCCTCAGCGGCAGCCTTGGCGTCGGCAATATCATGGTGGTCGATGTCGGCGGCACCACCGCCAAGGCGTCGCTGATCGAGGACGGCGCCTTCACCATTGCCACGGAATCCGAGGTGGGGGGCGCCGCGGCCATGGGCCACCGGCTCATCCAGGGTGCCGGCTATCCGGTGCAGGCACCGACGATCGACATTGCCGAGGTTGGCGCGGGCGGCGGCAGCATCGCGGCGGTCGACCAGGCCAATGGCCTCAAGGTGGGGCCGCGCAGCGCCGGCGCCGTTCCGGGGCCTGCCTGCTACGACCGTGGCGGTACCGCTGCCACAGTGACCGACGCCAACCTGATCCTTGGCTACATCAGCCCGTCAGCGCTGGTCGGCGGCGAGCTGTCCCTGAACCGGGGCCGGGCTGAGGCGGCGATCAATTCCATTGCCGAGCATCTGGAAATGGAGCAGGTGACCGCCGCTTATGGCATTCATCTAATTGCCAACAGCAACATGATGCGCGCGCTGAACGGCGTGTCCTCCGAACGTGGCCGGGACCCCTCGCAATACGCCCTGTTCGCCATTGGCGGTAATGGCTCGGTGCATGGCACCAAGCTGGCCGACGACCTGCGCATGAACACCGTGATCGTGCCGCCTGCCTCCGGTGTATTCAGCGCACTGGGCCTGCTCTTCGCGGATGTGGAGCATCAGGTCATCCGCACTTTCTATCGCCACCTCCATGAGGTGGACCCCGCGGTGATGACGGCGACGCTTACCGCCATGGTCGATGAAGCCCGGCGCATGCTCGCTGATGGTGGCTTCGCGGAAGACCGGATGGATATCCGCATTGTCGCGGAGGCGCGTTATTTCGGCCAGATGACGACCCTGCCCATGACGCTCGCCAGTGCCGAGGTCACCAGTGATACCGTGGAACGCTGCAGCACTGAATTCGCCGAATCTCACCTGGCGAACTATGGCTACAGTTCGCCGCACGAAAAGGTGCAGTTTGTTGCCCTTAAGGTGCTCGGGCGCGGCCTCTCCGACCAGCCGCGCGTGCCGAAACAGCTGACCATCCAGCGAAACTATCAGGCGGCCGAGGGACGCCGGCCTGTCTATTTCGGCCCGGACCATGGGTGGCTCGACACGCCTGTCATCAGCCGCGGCAACCTGACGATCGAGCCCCGCTCCGGCCCCGTGATCGTAGAGGAATATGAGAGCACATCGGTGGTGAGACCGGGGTGGAGTGTCGAAGTCGACCCGTTCAGCAACATCGTCATGCGGAGGCTCGCGGCATGATTACGGCCGGCACCATCAAGGCAGACCCCATCAAGCGCGAACTGATCAAGAACGCCTTGGTCACCATCGCCGACAACATGATCGCGCTGGTGATCCGCACCTCGCGTTCCGTCGTCGTGAAGAACAACCTGGATTTCTCGGCCTCGATCCTGAATGCCGATGCTGAGATGGTGGCGCAGGGCCTGTCCCTGCCGGGGCACCTCGGCGCGACCGGGCCAGCCCTGCGCGGCTGCCTGGACCATTTCGGGAGCGATATCCAGCCAGGCGACATTCTGTGCAACAACGACCCCTATTCAGGGGCGAGCCACTTAAACGATGTGTTTATGTTCCGGCCGATCTTCGTTGGTAGTGAGCTGATTGGCTTCCTGTCGATCATTATCCATCATACCGACATGGGTGGCCGCGTTCCGGGCGGAAATGCGCCGGACAGCACCGAGATCTACCAGGAGGGGCTCAGGATCCCGCCGGTCAAGATCATGGAAGCCGGCAAGCGCAACGAGACGCTCATCCGCATCATCCGGACCAATGTCCGTGTCTCGGACATGGTGGTGGGCGATATGCTGTCGCAAATGTCGAGCCTTGTGGCGGCGGAAACCGAGTTCCGCCGCGTCATCGAGGATTATGGGGTCGCGGCCGTCCGCTTTTATATGTCGGAGCTGATCGATTACGCGGAGAGGCTAACCCGCCAGGGTATAGCCGCGCTGCCGGATGGCACAGGAGAGTTCACGGATTGGATCGACGAGGATGGTGCCGGCGGGCCGCCGGTTCGCATCCAGGTCAGGCTGACGGTGAAGGGGGATGAGGCCGAGATCGATTTCACCGGCACGTCCCCGCAGACCAGCGGCGCGATCAACCCCAACCGGTATTTCGCGGTGGGGCTGTCACTCGCGGTGATGCGGACTGTGCTCGATCCCACCATTCCCGCGAATGCCGGCTTCAACCGCGTAGTGAAGGTCATCACGCCTGAGGGCTGCTTCGTTAATCCACGCTTCCCGGCGCCCGTCGGGGCCCGGGGCCTCGCCGGCTTCCGTGTGCGCCATGCCGTATCGGGGGCGCTGGCGATGTTGTTGCCGGATCGCGTCGGGGCCTGCGTCGGCGGCAGCGAATTCGCGCTTGTGCTCGCTGGCTACCCCAAGGGCAAGGCGCCGTTCCTGACGCTGGAGTTCCACAACGTCACGGGCATCGGCGGCGGCCCTGACCGCGACGGGCAGGATGGCGGCCCCTATGGCCTGGCCAATATCGCCAATGTGCCGGTGGAAGTCATCGAAGCTGAGGGGCCGGTGCGCGTCGAGTGCTATGCCTTCCTGCCTGATACCGGCGGCGCGGGGCGATATCGTGGTGCGCTGGGCCTGGTTCGCGAGTATCGCCTGCTTGAGGACGAGGCCCTCATTCAGCTGCGCTCCGACCGCCAGATCAACCCTCCTTACGGTCTGTTCGGCGGGCATCCGGGCGCACCCGGTCGCATCATCATGAATCCCGGCACCTCCGAGGAGCGCGTTGCGCCGGCGAAGTTCATAGGCAAGATGAAGCGCGGCGAGCTGTTGCGCGCTGAGATGCCAGGAGCCGGCGGCTATGGAAGCCCGCTGGAGCGCGACCCGGCCGCGGTCGCGGCGGACACCCGGCAAGGGAAAATCTCCGTCGCGAACGCACGGTCCATCTACGGCGTCGTCACTGACGATGCCGGAGAGGCCGATCTGGCCGGCACGGAGGCGCTGCGCGCAGCGCGCGCGTAAGGTCGGCAAGGCCGGGGCTTCGCAGCCCGGGCCCCGCAACAAGCCACTTCGCAGTTCTACTGGGCCTTTATCAAGCTGCTCGTGACCAGGCATAAGGGAAGAAAGACGATGAACTTCAGCCGCCGCGTGATTTTGGGGTCAGCCTTTGTCGCCGGGTTTCCGGCCATAGCGCAGGCTGCCTTTCCCGATCGCCCGATCCGCATCATCGTTCCCTTCGCTGCGGGCGGTAATGTCGATCTGCAGTGCCGCATTCTGGCCGAAAGGATGGGGCAGCTGCTGAAGGCATCCATCGTCGTGGAAAACCGGACCGGAGCTGGGGGCGCCATTGGGGCGGAGGTCGTGGCTCGCTCAGCGCCCGATGGCTATACACTGCTCGGCGGTTCGAATGGGCCCATGACGGTATCGCCGGCGCTTCGCACCGATCTCAGCTACGACCCTATCGCCGACTTCGCGCCTATCGCCCTGACGTCCCGCGTGCCGATGGTACTGGCGATATCGAAAAAGCTTCCTGTGAACACGCTGCAGGAGTTCATCACTCATGCCACAGCAAACCCCACCAAGATCACCATAGCAAGCTCCGGCACAGGTTCCAGTAGCCATCTCGTTCTTCTCGATTTCGGCCTGGCGACGAAAACATCCTATGTCCACGTCCCCTATCGGGGAGCGAGTGCCACGATCCCCGACCTGATCTCGGGAAATGTCGATGCCGTGGTCACCGAGGTATCGAACATCTCTGGCGCTCATACTGCCGGTCAGGTCAAGATCCTGGGCGTGGCCGCAGCAGCGAGATCTGGCTTGGTTCCGGAGGTTCCAACTTTCGCGCAGGCCGGTTTGCATGACTTCATTGCCTTCAGCTTCTGTGGATTGCTGGCACCTGCGCGGACGCCAGCCGCCGTATTGCAGGCTCTGCACCAGGCTGCTGCCACGTCCCTTGCGGCGGCCGATATCCGCAAGAAGTTCGAGGATATCGGACTGGAGATCCCTGATCCACAGGATGTCGCTCCCGACCGATTCTCAGCGGTACTAAACCGCGAGTTGGCGGCTGCGCGGCGGATCGGGGCGTCGGCGAGAATCCAGCTGAACAACTAGGCTCAGGACCTGTTGACTTGCGTCCTTGTGCTTTGAGCCTGTTGTGGTTCCAGAGTGGCGGGAGGTGCTGCCATGGCTGACATGTTCTGGCTGACGAAGGCGCGTATCCAGCGGATCGCGCCCTACTTCCCGCTCTCGCATGG
>JAQGHX010000089.1 GCA_028288745.1 Roseomonas sp.
CCGAACATCCGCATCAACGCCGTGTGCTCCGGCATCATCGAAACCCCGATGATGGCCCGCTTCAGCAGCGGCACGCCCGAGGGACGGCGAGGGTCATCGCGCAGGAACCGGTCAGGCAGATGAGCAAGCCCGAGGAGATCGCCCGCGACTGTCCTCTGGCTGTGCTCGGACGCAGCCGCCTTCGTCGTCGGGCACGCCATGGTCGTCGATGGCGGGCAAACGGTTTGATGGAGCGGGAGCTCAAGATGAACCCGAGCTATGACTTCAAGGGCCAGGTTTCCCTTATCACCGACGCCAGTCCGGCAAGGCCAGGTGCTGCTGCCGGGCCGGGAGGAGGCCACAACCTGCGCTCCACCAGCATGGCCATCAGGCCCGGCGCCGGCGGCTGCCATATCGTGACGAACGACCCGGCGGGCGGACAGGGCGCAACCAGCTTCCATGCCCATGCGTTCATACGCTTCGTGGCAATTTTGATCACAGCAGTGAACTATTTCTGCACAGACGCCGCATGAAGCTAGCCGATTTCGCCTCCGGTGATCGCAGTCCAGCGACCGGCGGCACCTCGTTCCTTCCACTAACAACCCCGCGAGCCCTGCAGCAAGAGATGAAGGAGCGGAACCCGTGAGCTCACCTGGCCATTTCCCGGTATCCCGGCGTGTCCTGGTGGCCGGTACGGCAGCCACAGCGGCAGCGACCACTTCGGGCGGGGCGGATGCCCAACCCGCTTCCGTGAGCGCCGCAGCCACCAATCCGGGAGCACCTGCGATGTCGAGAGTATCCCTCCGTGTGAATGGCGAGGTGCGTAGCCTCGAGTTGGATACGCGCACGACGCTGCTGGACGCGTTGCGCGAGCACCTGCAGCTGACGGGCAGCAAGAAGGGCTGCGATCACGGCCAGTGCGGTGCCTGCACGGTGATGGTGGAGGGGCGGCGGATCTACTCCTGCCTGACACTCGCCGTGATGCACGAGGGCGATGCGGTCACGACCATCGAGGGGCTGGGCCAGCCCGGCAACCTGCACCCGATTCAGGCTGCCTTCGTGAAGCATGACGGCTACCAGTGCGGCTATTGCACGCCTGGCCAGATCTGCGCCTCGGTCGCGATGCTGGAGGAGATCAAGGCCGGCGTCCCCAGCCACGTGACAGCCGACCTGACAGCAGCGCCCCAGGTCACGGCCGAGGAGATCCGCGAGCGCATGAGTGGCAATCTCTGCCGCTGCGGCGCCTATTCCAACATCGTTGATGCGATCACAGAAGTCGCGGGGAG
This sequence comes from Roseomonas sp., assembly GCA_028288745.1. GTDB lineage: Bacteria > Pseudomonadota > Alphaproteobacteria > Acetobacterales > Acetobacteraceae > Pseudoroseomonas. The sequence goes on from JAQGHX010000089.1 coordinate 1,266, forward strand.
GCAGGCATGAAGCCCTTCACCTACGAACGTGCGGCCTCGCCTGCCGAGGCCGCAGCGGCTGTGGCGCGTACCCCGGGCGCCAAGTTCATCGCAGGTGGCACCAACCTGCTCGACCTCATGAAGCTGCAGATCGAGACGCCTGCGCACCTGATCGACGTCAACGGCCTCGGCCTGGACGGGATCGAGGCAACGCCGGAGGGCGGCCTGCGCATCGGCGCGCTGGTCCGCAATACCGATCTCGCGGCCCATGAGCGTGTGCGTCGCGACTACGGCGTGCTCTCCCGCGCCCTGCTGGCGGGCGCGTCGGGGCAGTTGCGAAACAAGGCGACGACCGCCGGCAACCTGCTGCAGCGCACCCGCTGCCCCTATTTCTACGACACCGCGCAACCCTGCAACAAGCGCCAGCCCGGCAGCGGCTGCTCGGCCATTGGTGGGGCGACCCGGCAACACGCGGTGATCGGGTCGAGTGAGGCCTGCATCGCCACCCACCCCAGCGACATGGCGGTGGCCATGCGCGCACTGGACGCGGTGGTGGAGACGGTCAAGGCCGACGGCACGGCGCGGCGCATCCCCATCGCCGAGTTCCACCGCCTGCCCGGCGATACTCCCCATATTGAGACGGCGCTGGAGCAGGGCGAGTTCATCACGGCGGTGACCTTGCCGCCGCCCCTGGGCGGGCGCCAGTTCTACCGCAAGGTGCGCGACCGCGCATCTTACGCCTTCGCCCTCGTCTCGGTCGCGGCGGTGGTGCAGCGGGACGGCACGGGCCGCGTCGCGCTGGGCGGCGTGGCGCACAGGCCCTGGCGGGTGGAGGCGGCCGAGGCCGAGCTGCAGCGTGGCGCCAGGCCGGCCATGGCGGCGATCCTGGATGGCGCCCGGCCGACCCACGAGAACGCATTCAAGGTGACCCTGGCGGAGCGGACACTCGCCTCCGTCCTGGCCGAGGCGAGGGGCTGAGCCATGAAGTTCGACGCTCCCGCCACCAACAACCCGATCGACCAGCTCAAGGTCATCGGCCAGCCGGTGGACCGCATCGACGGCCCCCTCAAGACCACGGGCACCGCGCCCTACGCCTATGAGCGGCACGACGTCGCCCCTAACCAGGCCTATGGCTACGTCCTTGGCTCCGGCATCGCCAAGGGGCGCGTCACCGCCATGGACACGGCCGCCGCGAAAGCCGCCCCCGGCGTGGTGGCCATCGTCACCACCCTGGACATGCCCCGGTTGGAGAAGGGGCAGATGAACACCGCCTCGCTCTTCGGCGGGCCCGACATCCAGCACTACCATCAGGCCATCGCGGTGGTGGTGGCCGAGAGCTTCGAGCAGGCGCGCGATGCCACGGCGATGATCCGGGTGTCGTATGCTCGCGAGCCCGGCCGCTTCGACCTGGCCGCCGAGGCCCCGCACGCGGCGCTGGTCGGCGCCGATAGCGGCGAGGGCAGCGGCGCGCCGCCGGAAGAGCGCGTCGGCGATTTCGAGGGCGCCTTCGCCCAGGCGGCGGTCAAGCTGGACACGACCTACACCACGCCGGACGAGAGCCACGCGATGATGGAGCCGCACGCCTCCATCGCCGCGTGGGAGGGGGAGAAGCTCACCGTCTGGACCTCCAGCCAGATGATCGCCTGGGGCAAGCGCGAGCTCGCCAAGACGCTTGGCATCCCCCCAGAAAATGTGCGGCTGGATTCCCCTTATGTCGGCGGCGGTTTTGGCGGGAAGCTGTTCCTGCGCGCCGATGCCGTGCTCGCGGCGCTCGGCGCCAGGGCCGCGCGGCGCCCGGTGAAGCTGACGCTGACCCGGCCGCTGGTCGCGAACAATACCACACACCGGCCGGCTACAATCCAGCGCATCCGCATCGGCGCGGAGCGTGACGGCCGCATCACCGCGATCGCGCATGAGAGCACCTCCGGCGATCTGCCGGAAGGGCAGCCGGAGACGGCGGTATCGCAGACCAAGCTGCTTTATGCCGGGGCGAACCGACTGACCGCGATGCACCTCGCCGTGCTCGACCTTCCCGAGGGCAACGCCATGCGCGCGCCGGGCGAGGCTTCGGGCCTGATGGCGCTGGAGGTCGCGATGGACGAGATGGCGGAGAAGCTGGGAATGGACCCGGTCGAGTTCCGCATCGTCAATGACACCCAGGTCGATCCTGAGCAGCCCGAGCGCCGCTTTTCCCAGCGCCAGCTCATCCAGTGCCTGCGCCAGGGTGCCGAACGCTTTGGCTGGAGCCGGCGCAACGCCACGCCGGGCCAGCGCCGGGAAGGATCCTGGCTGGTCGGCATGGGCGTGGCGGCCGGCTTCCGCAACAACCTGGTGATGAAGTCGGGTGCACGGGTGCGGCTGGACGGAAGCGGCGGCGTGACGGTCGAGACGGACATGACCGACATCGGCACCGGCAGCTATACCATCATCGCTCAGACCGCCGCCGAGATGATGGGCCTGCCGCTGGAGAAGGTGACTGTGCGCCTGGGCGATTCCAGCTTCCCTGTCTCCGCCGGCTCGGGCGGGCAGTGGGGTGGAAACAGCTCCACCGCCGGCGTCTATGCCGCATGCTTGAAGTTGCGCGAGGCGGTGGCGCAGCGGCTCGGCTTTAACTCGGCCGAGGCGGAGTTCTTGGATGGTCAGGTCCGCGCCGGCAATCGCAGTGCTCCGCTTGGCCAGGCGGCCGGCGCTGACGGCCTGATGGTGGAGGACCAGATCGAGTACGGCGACCTTGGCAAGCGCTACCAGCAATCCACCTTCGCCGGGCACTTCGTGGAGGTGGCCGTGCACGCCGCGACTGGCGAGACGCGGGTGCGCCGGATGCTGGCGGTCTGCGCGGCGGGGCGCATCCTCAATCCCAAATCGGCGCGCAGCCAAGTCATTGGCGCCATGACCATGGGCGTGGGGGCGGCGTTGATGGAGGAACTGGCGGTGGACAAGCGCCACGGCTTCTTCGTCAATCACGACCTGGCGAGCTACGAGGTGCCTGTCCATGCCGACATCCCGCATCAGGAGGTGATCTTCCTGGATGAGGTGGACCCGATCTCCTCGCCGATGAAGGCCAAGGGCGTGGGCGAACTCGGCCTTTGCGGCGTGAGCGCGGCGATCGCCAACGCGATGTACAACGCAACAGGCGTGCGTCTGCGTGACTACCCGATGACGCTCGACAAGATGATCGACCGCCTGCCGCAGGTGGCGTGATGCATGAAGCAGGGCAAGGAGGGCTGTCTTTCGCCTCCTTGCTTGGCGCTCGCCTGCCGTTCCGCACTGGCGCCTCGCTTATGCCGGCCTTTCGCGCCGGAGCGGCCACTCTGCCCTGAACCCTGACCCGCGAACGGGACCACAGTCATGAGGATCCTGGCCTTGATTACCTGCGACCTCATCCTGGCCGGCGCAGCCC
>JAQGHX010000091.1 GCA_028288745.1 Roseomonas sp.
CACCATGCCCTTGCTGCCCTGCGCCGGCTGCTTCTCACAGGCGAAAGGGCTGCCGGCGCGGTCCTGCCAGGGGGTCATGCTGCGTATCCTTCAAGGGTGGCGCCGGGGGCGCGGGATATTCTGATGAGGCGGGGGCCGGATGGCGGGCGGCGGGCGGGCGTACCCGGCCCGGCCATGAGGCGGGTCATGCGGCGCGAAACCAGGGGGACAGGCGGGTGGCCGGGGGGCGAGGCGGGGAAACGGGCGGCGGGGGCAAGGCGTCTGGCTCCAGCTTGGCGGATGGTGGCGGGCAGGCTCGCCCCAGCGGGCGGGATTGTCCAGTCGCGTGCCGGAAGGGGCCGGCAGGCGAAACAGCGGCAAAAGCGGCGGTGCCCGGCTGGCGTTCGGCGCGCAACTGCGGCAGAGACAGCGGCACGAAACCATCGGGTTCGCGAGGGAAGCAGCACGTGCGGCAGGGCAGCGTCATCATCCACCAGGCAGTGTTCCCCATAACGGCGGGCCACGGGCGATGAGCGCCACCACCCTCACCGCGGTCCTGGACGGCATCGCCGCCGCGCAGCCGGACGCGGTGGCCATCGCCTCGCTGAACCGCCCGCCCATGGGCTACCCCGCCTTCGCCGCCGCCACCCGCCGCGTGGCGGAAGGGCTGGCCCGCCAGGGCATCGGCCCCGGCGACAGCGTGGCGCTGCTGCTGCCCAACCGCCCCGAGGTGCCGGTCCTGCTGCTGGCCCTGGCGCGGCTGGGTGCGGTGGCGGTGGCGCTCGACCCCCGCTTCGGGCCTGAGGAACTGGTGGCCCTGCTCTCCCGCGCTCGCCCCAGCGCGGTCGCGACGGTCTGGAGCGCGGCCCATGCCACCCTGCCGGAGCGGCTGGCCCGGGCGCTGACTGATAGCCGCGCCCCGCTGCGCTTCGTGATCGGGCTGGATGCCGGCGGCGTGGCGGCGCTGGCCGGCTTGCCCGTGCTGCCCTGGAAGGCGCTGGACGCCATGCCGGAACGCGCGGCCGACGACGCCACGCCCGAATCCGTCTGCCTGGCAATGCCCGCCGGCGAAGGCCGCCTGGCGCGGCACACTCAGCAGGGCGTCGCTGCCCATGCGGTGGCGGTGGCGGCGCGGCTGGCGCTGGTGCCCGGTGCCTCGGCGCTGCTGCCGGCGCTGCCGTTCGCCACCCCGGCGGGCCATGCGGTCATGATGGCATCGCTCACCGCCGGCTCCCGCCTGCTGTGCCAGGAGGAACCCGGCGCCGCCGCGACTGACGCCCTGGTCCGCGCCCATGGCGCGACGCACCTCTTTGCCCTGGCGGGCGAAGTGGCGGCCCTTTCCGTCCTGGCGGCCCGGCGGCCCTATGCCAGCCTGGGTTTCGCCGGCAGCCTGGGCGAGGCTGTGGCCCCCGGTCTGCCGCTGCACGAGTTCTGGGGCAGCGCCGAAACCCAGGGCCTTTTCGCCCTGCGCGGCGAGGCCGGGTTCCTGCCGGTGCCCGCCGCCACCCTGCGCCTGGGCCCGACGCTGGAGATCCAGGCCGCCACCCTGCTGGTCGGCTATTGCGGCGAGGCCGCCGATATCAGCCCGGACGGCTTCCTGCGGACCGGCGAGCCGGCCACGCTGGCGGACGGGGCGTTCCTGCCTTCCGGCCCACGCCCGGATGGGCGGATCAGCCTGGACGGAATGGATGTCGCCCCGGCCGAGGTCGCGCGCTTCCTGGCCCGCCAGCCCGGCGTGGCGGAGGCCGTCGTGGTCCCGGCGGCGCCGCAGGGCCCGCTGGTCGCCTTCCTGCGCCCCGTGGCGCGGGAGGAAGGGGGGGCAGCGGACGGGGCCATGCCGGACGAGGCCACCCTGCTCGCGGCCTGCCGCGCGGCGCTCGCCGCCCCGAAATGTCCGGCCCGCATCGTCGTCACGGAAGATCTGCCGGTGCCGGAGGCAGCGGCCGCGGCCGCCGCGTCGCTGGCCTTCGTGGCGGCATGACGGGCATGAGTCCCTTGCCCGTGGCAGCGCGGCGGGCACGAGGGTAGCCTCGGCGCGTGCCTCAGGAAGCCTTGCCCCCCGAATCGGCCAAGCCGGTCTCCAAGAGCCCTGACCCGCGCGTGGTCGCGGCCATCGTCGCCAGCGCGCTGTTCATGCAGAACCTGGACAGCACCGTGGTCGCCACCGCCCTGCCCGCCATGGCGCGCGACCTGGGCGAGGACCCGCTGACGATGGGGGTCGCAATCACCTCCTATCTCGTGGCGCTGACGGTGTTCATCCCGATCAGCGGCTGGGTGGCGGATCGCTTCGGGGCCAAGCAGGTGTTCATGGTGGCCATCGCCACCTTCACCGTGGCTTCGGTGCTCTGCGGCTTGTCGCAGGGGCTGGCGGAAATGGTGGGGGCGCGCGTGTTGCAGGGCATGGGCGGCGCCATGATGGTGCCGGTCGGCCGCCTGCTGCTGCTGCGCCGTGTGCGCAAGGACGAATTGCTGACCGTCACCACCTGGCTCAGCATGCCGGCGCTGCTGGGGCCGGTGATGGGCCCGCCGGTGGGCGGCTTCCTGACCGATTTCCTGTCCTGGCGCGCGGTGTTCTGGATCAATGTGCCGGTGGGCGTGCTGGGGCTGCTGCTGGTCTGGCGCGTCATCCCGGCCCTGCCGAAGAGCCTGCCGCCCCCGCCCGACGTGCCGGGCCTGGCCATGGTCGGCGGCGCGCTGGCCTGCCTGATGTTTACCTTCGAAACCCTGGGCCGTGGCCTGGTGCCCGCCGGCATCCCGGAAGGCGTGCTGGTGCTGGGCCTGCTGCTGGCCGTGCTGGCCGTGCGGCATTGCCTGCGGGTCAAGAACCCGGCGCTGGATTTCAGCCTTTTCTCCATCCCGGCCTTCAGCGTGACGGTCATCGCGGGCTCCGCCTTCCGGGTCGGCGCGGGCATGGTGCCCTTCCTGGTGCCGCTCTCCCTGCAGCTCGGCTTCGGCGCCAGCGCGGCGCAGAGCGGCATGATCAGCTTCGCCACCGCCCTCGGCGCGCTGGTGATGAAGCCGATGGCGCAATTCGCGCTCCGTCTGTTCGGCTTCCGCAATGTGCTGGTGTGGAACGCGGTCTGCGCGGCGGTGACGGTGGCGATCTGCGCCGCCTTCCGGCCGGGCTGGCCCACGGCCGCGATTTTCATCGTGCTGCTGATCGGCGGCCTGTTCCGCAGCCTGCATTTCACCACCACCAATACCCTGGCCTATGGCGACGTGCCGCAGGCGAAGCTTTCGGCGGCCACCAGCTTCTACAGCACAGCGCAGCAGCTTTCGCTGGCGCTGGGCGTGGGGGTGGCCTCGGCGGTATTGCAGGCCAGCGTGGCGGTCAGCGGCCGCGCCGCCGCCCAGATGCCGGATTTCAGCGTGGCCTTCCTGATCGGCGCCGCGCTGATGCTGATCTCGGCGCCGATGTCGATGCGCCTGCCGCCCGAGGCGGGCGAGGGGATCGTGACGGGGCGGCGGCGCGGCTAAGGCGGGCTCCGTTCGCAGGGGCTCACTACACCCACTCCGGCATGTTGTTTCTTTGTGCGATTCACGCTTTGCGGTGATTTCACCTGAAGCGATCACGCCTGGATGCTATAGCGCGGGCCGGCCAGCGGCAGGCAGCCCGGCACTCCGGGGAAGTGGCCTCGCCTGCCGCTGGCCGGCTTATTGGATATCGCACTTCCCGAAGGGTCGGCCTGACGCCGGGCCTCCGCCGGTGGCGGTGCCCCGATCATGGAATCCGTGGCGCGCGGCCGTCATGCCCGCTCGGGGCGGGACGGCCGCGCGCCACCGCGTCACTCACTCCGCCGGAGCAACCGCCTCGTTCGTGGCGCCCGAGCTGCGGGTGAAGCGGCGCGATACCCCCTCGAAGAACAGAAACAGCACCGGCGTCACGAACAGCGTCAGGGCCTGCGAGACCGCGAGGCCACCCAGCACCGCGAGGCCCAGTGGCTGCCGCAGCTCGGCCGCCGTGCCCCAGCCCGCTGCGATCGGCACGATACCGGCGGCGGCGGCCATGGTGGTCATCATGATGGGGCGGAAGCGGATGACGCTGGCCTGCCGCACGGCGGTCCGCGGGTCCATGCCGGCCCGTTGCAGCTCCAGCGCCACGTCCACCACCATGATGGCGTTCTTTTTCACCAGCCCGATCAGCAGCAGCACGCCGATGACCGCGATGACGGACAGGTCCAGGTTGAACAGCCAGAGCGTGGCCAGCGCGCCCACCGTGGCCGCCGGCAGGCCGGAGAGGATGGTCAGCGGGTGGACCAGCGACTCGTACAGCACGCCCAGCACGACATAGACAATCAGGACGGCGGCCAGCAGCAACATGCCCTGGCCGGCAAGCGCCTGCTGGAAGATCTGCGCCGTGCCGGCATAGCCGGAGACGATGGTGGGCGGCAGGCCGAGTTCGCGCTCCGTCTGCCCGATCAGGTTGGTGGCATCGCCCAGCGCCACGCCGGGGGCGGTGTTGAAGCCGATGGTCACCGCCGGAAGCTGGCCCTGGTGGGCCACGGTCAGCGGGCCGACCGTGCGGCTCAGCGTCGCGATACCGGCCAGCGGCACCAGCCGCCCGCTCTTGCTGCGCAGGTAGATCTTGGTGAGGCCGGACTCGTCCTGCTGGTCGTTCGGCAGGGCCTCCAGGATGACGGAATAACTGTCCGAGGCGCCGAAGATCGTGCTGATCTGCCGCGCGCCGAAGGCCGAGTAGAGCGACTGCCGCACCTGATCCACCGAGACGCCGAGCGAGGCGGCGCGGTCCCGGTCCACATTGACAGACATGATGGGGGCGTTGAGCTGCAGGTCGGTATTGACGTCCTGCAGGCCGGGCAGGCGGCGCAGCGCCGCCTGCATCCGCTCGGACCAGGCATAGAGCTCGTCCGCGCGCAGCCCCTGCAATGTGTACTGGTAGAGGGTGCGGGACTGGCGGGCGCCGAAATTCAGGTTCTGGATCGGGTTGAGGAAGACCCGCATGCCGGGAATGCCGGCGGTCTGGCGCCGCAGCTGCTGCAACACCTCGGTCACCGGCCCGCGCTCGGCACGCGGCTTGAGCTGCACGAACATGCGGCCCTGGTTGATCGCCTGGCTGCCACCGCCGACGCCCATGGAGGAATTGACCATGTCCACCGCCGGGTTGGCCTTGATGATCTGGGCCACGCGGGTCTGGCGGGCTGCCATGTCCTCGTAGGAGGTATCCTGCGGCCCTTCGGTCGAGACGCTGACGAGGCCGGTATCCTCGATCGGGAAGAAGCCCTTGGGAATGATGATGACCAGCCAGATGGACAGGCCGACCGAGGCGAGGAAGGCCAGCCAGACCACGAAACGGAAGCGGAGCGCGAGATCCAGCAGCCAGCCGTAGCCGTGCTCCACCGCGCGGAAGCCGCGTTCCAGCAGGGCATCGAAGCGGCTGGGCTTGCTGTGGGCGGGCAGGCGGCTGGCCATCAGCGGCGTGAGCGTCAGGGACACGACGCAGGAGCAGATGACGGCGATGCTGACCGTGGCGGCGAAGGCGTTGAACACGCGCCCCACGACGCCGCCCATCAGCAGGATCGGCAGGAAGACCGCCACCAACGAGAGGGTGATGGAGATGATGGTGAAGCCCACTTCCTTGGCGCCGCGCACGGCGGCGGCGAAGGGCTTCATGCCTCCTTCCATGTGCCGGACGATGGCTTCCAGCATGACGATGGCGTCGTCCACCACCAGCCCCACCGCCAGGGTCAGCCCCAGCATGGTGATGTTGTCGATGCCGTAGCCCAGCCCGTACATGACCCCGAAGGTGCCGGCCAGCGAGATGGGCACGGCGATGCCGGGGATGAGGGTGGCGGAGAGCTTCCGCAGGAACAGGAAAATCACCAGCACCACCAGCCCGATGGCGATCATCAGGTGGTGCTGCACGTCGTTGACGGCATCTCGGATGGAGACGGAGCGGTCGAGCATGACCGTCAGCTCGGCGCCGGGGGGCAGGGCGGCGCGCAGGCCGGACAGGGCCGCCTTCACGCCATCCACCACCTGCACGGTATTGGCGTCGGGCTGGCGCTGCACGGCCAGGGTCAGGCCGCGCTCGCCGTTCATCCAGGCGGCCTGACGGTTATTCTCCACCCCGTCCTCGACCTTCGCCACGTCCTGCACGCGGATAGGCGCGCCGGGCCGGCCGCCGATGATCAGCTGGCGGAACTCGGCGGCGTTCTGCATCTGGTCGTTGGCGCGCAGCGTCAGCTGTTGGCGGGGGCCGTCCAGGGTGCCGACCGGGGTATTGCCGTTGGCAGCGGCGATGGCGCTCTGCGCCTCGTCGAAGCCGAAGCCCATGGCGGCCACGCGGTCCGGGTCCAGCTGGATGCGCACGGCGTATTTCTGCTCGCCATAGACCTGCACCTGCGCGACACCCGGGATGCGGGACAGGGCGGGTGAGATCAGCACCGCCGCCACCTCGTTCAGCCGGTAGAGCGGCACGTCGCCGCCGCGCAGGTTCAGCAGCACCACCGGCGCGTCGGCCGGGTTCGACTTGCGGAAGCTGGGCGGGTTGGTCATTTCCGTCGGCAGCCGGCGCTGGGCGCGGCTGAGCGCCGATTGCACGTCGAGTGCCGCCGCATCGATGGAACGTCCCAGCACGAACTGCAACGTGATCTGCAGCGTGCCCTGGCCACTGATGGAACTCATCTGGTCGATGCCGGCGATGGTCGAGAACTCGCGCTCCAGCGGCAGCGCCACCGAATTCGCCATCGTCTCCGGGCTCGCCCCAGGGAAGCTGGCGGAGACCGAGATGACGGGGAAGTCGACCCGCGGGATGGCCGCCACCGGCATCTGGAAATAGGCCACGATGCCGCCGAGCACGACGGCCATGGCCAGCAGCCCGGTCATCACCGGCCGGCGGATGCAGAGTTCCGAAAGATGCATCGGTATGCCTAGCTTTGCGGGCGGTTGCCGGCGGGGCGGTTGCCGGGTTGGGAAGGCGCGGCACGCTCGGCCACGCGGGCGCCATCCGAGAGGATCTGCGCGCCCTCGACCACGACCTTGTCGCCGGCCTGGATCTCAGCCTTCAGCACGGCGCGGCCACCGACCACCCGTTGCAACTCAACCGGTTTGCGGCGGGCATGGTTCTCGGCGTCGACAACATAAACGTAGCGGCCCTGGCTGCCGGTCTGCACCGCCTGCACCGGCACGCTCAGCGCCTGCGGCTCGACGCGCGGCACCAGCACCACGTTCACGTACTGGCCGGGCCAGAGCTGGTTCTCGGGATTGGCGAAGCGCGCCTTGAGCACGACAGTACCGGAGGTGGTGTCCACGGTGCTGTCCACGAAGAACAGCTTGCCCTGGGCGGGATTATGCGGGTCGCCCGGCGCGCGGGCGGTGACGGTGGGGGCGCCATTGGCCAGGGCTTCCTGGATGCTCGGCAGCCAGCGCTCGGGCACCGAGAACTGCACCTGGATCGGGTCGGTCTGGGTGATGGTGGCGAGGACCGTGCCCTCGCTGCCGCGCACCAGGTTGCCGGTGGTCACCGGCAGGGCGCCGAGCCGCCCATCCGCCTCGGCGCGGATGGTGGCGTAGTCGATGGTCAGGCGGGTCTGGACCAGGGTGGCCTCGGTGGCCTTGACCGCGGCGTCGGCGGCGGCGGCATCGGCCTGCGCCTGCTCATAGCGCTGGGCGGCGGTATAGCCCTCGCCCCGCAGCGAGGTATAGCGGGTGGCATCGGCGCGCGCGCGGGCGGCCACGGCCTTGGCCGAGGCCAGTTGCGCCTCCTGCTGGGCCAGTTGCGCCTCGGCCATGCGTGAATCGAGGGTAAAGAGGGCCTGGCCGCGGCGGACGCGCTGGCCTTCCTCGACATGCATCTCGCGGATCTGGCCATCGACGCGGCTGCGGACGGCAACCGTGGCCTCGGCCACCACGGTACCATTGGAAGGAATCTCCAGCGGCATGGGCCCACGGGTGGCCGGGTCCGTCAGCACGGGCAGGCCCTGGGGCGCTGCCTGCTGCGCCCAGGCGGTGGGGGTCGCAAAAAGACCAGTGCCGATCAGGGCAGCCAGCACGGGGGTCAGCGCACGCGATGCCTTCATGCCTCATCGCATTAAGCTCCGGCCGCGCCGCAGCATAGGCTCCGTTACAATCCGTAACTATTTCAAGAGCGCAAGCCAGGCAACTTTTGCGGGGAGCGTCAACGGGGCTGACGGCCATGCAAGAGCTGCGCCCTAAACGACGAAACCGCGGATAGCGGGCTCTCGCCCACTCCGCGGTCATCGGTCGTCGTCCGTCCCGCCGGCAGACCGGCGGGGGGAGATCAGAAGCCTTCGCGCTCCAGGCGCTTGCGCTCGACCTTGCGGGCGCGGCGGACGGCCTCGGCGGCCTCACGGGCGCGACGCTCGGACGGCTTCTCGTAATGGCGGCGCAGCTTCATCTCGCGGAAGACGCCTTCGCGCTGCAGCTTCTTCTTGAGGGCCTTGAGGGCCTGATCGATATTGTTATCCCGAACGACGACCTGCACGCTGTGCGGTATCCTCTATGTCTGCTGCCGACCGCCGATGAAGGCCGGAATGAAAGAATGCGAACAGCACAGGTCGGCCGGGGTTACCGGACCTCTCCGTGCAAGGCCGCGGTGTTAGCACGGTCGATGCCCGGAGGAAAAGCCCTTCCCCGCATGGCCGATACAACCAATTCTACGATCAGACCCTGCCGAACGGTGACTCCATGGCCATCCTGAAAATCGCCCGCATGGGCCACCCCGTGCTCCTCCGCCGCGCCGAGCCGGTGGCCGACCCCACCGACCCCGAGATTCGCCGCCTGGTCACAGACATGGCCGAAACCATGCTGGATGCCGGCGGGCTCGGCCTCGCGGCGCCACAGGTCTATGTGCCGCTGCGGCTGTTCGTCTGGCGGAACGGGGAGGAGGTGGCGGCGCTGATCAACCCCGAGATCGATCTGCTGGACCCGCCCGACACCGCGGGCTGGGAAGGATGCCTGTCGATTCCCGGCCTGCGCGCCAATGTGCCGCGCTCGGCCCGGGTGGCCTTCCGCGGACTGGACGTGAATGGCGGGCCGGTCGCCGGCGAGGCCGAGGGTATGCTGGCCCGCATCATGCAGCATGAGAACGATCACCTGGACGGCGTGCTCTACCCGATGCGCATGAGCGATTTCACGTTGTTCGGCTTTACCGAGGAACTCGCCCGCGCCGGCACGGTGGAGCCGCGCGCATGATCGCGGCCCCCGAGCGCAGCGCGGCCCGCGACGACGCCCTGCGCGCCACCCTGCCGCATGTGGCCCGACTCGGCTGGACAGCCGCCGCGCTGCGCGCCGGGCTGGCGGATCTGGGCGAGCCCGCCGATGCGGCGGAATGGCTTTTCCCGCAGGGGCCGGCCAGCATGGTGGAGGCCTGGTGCGATCTGGCCGACCGCGAGATGACCGAGGCCGCCGCCCCACTGGACGGGCTGCGCGTCCCGGGCCGCATCCGCGCGCTGATCGCTGCCCGGCTGGAACAGGCGGAGCCATGGCGGGAGGCGAAGCGGCGTGGCGTGGCCTTGCTCTCGCTGCCCTGGAATGCCGGCACCGGCGCCCGCTGCGCCGCCCGCACGGCAGATGCCATGTGGCTGGCGGCGGGCGATACCTCCACCGGGTTTTCGCGCCATACAAAGCGGCTGACCTTGGCGGCCATCCACAGCGCGACTCTGGCCTTCTGGCTGCGGGAGCCCGCGCCGGGCCTGGAGGCGACCCTGGCTTTTCTCGACCGGCGGTTGGATGGGCTGGCGCGCTGGCAGCGGCGCCGCGGGGCGGGCACTCGGCAGACAGCTTGAAGCTTTATCTTGGCAAGTGCCTGCAAGCCGCTGCCAGAGCATAATTTTTCTGTCGTGAAGCAGGGCTTCGCACCCTGGGCCGGAAGGTGTAGAAGCGGCGCGAGGGAAGTTTTTCGACTTCCATTCGCAACCTTTGAGGGATTTCGGTCGCGATGAAGTTTGTCCGCATTCTGGCCGCGGGTCTCGCCGCCGCCGTTGTCGCCACACCTGTGCTGGCGCAGTCCTGCCTGCAGCCGACCGAGCGGACGGCGATGGAAGTTCGCGCTTTGCAGAGCCAGCTAATGGTCGCGGCCCTGTCCTGCAACCAGACCGACCAGTACAATGCCTTCGTGACGCGCAATCAGCGCGACCTGAGCGATGCCTACAAGTCCGTCACTGCCCACTTCAAGCGCGTGCATGGCAATGTGCAGGGGCAGCGCCAACTCGATAACTACATCACCCAGTTGGCGAACGCGCAATCTCAGGACGGTATCGGCCAGGGCTCGACCTTCTGCCAGAACGTGGCGCCGCTGTTTAAGCAGGCGCTGGCGCAGCCGAACCTGGCCACGCTGGCCTCGCTCTCCAGCCAGAGCAACGTGGTGATCCCCTACTCGCTGGACACCTGCACCGGCGCCCCGGTGCGTGAGGCCGCGCCGGCCACCACCCGCCGTGCCCGCGCACGCGCCCGCACCGCCAGCCGCTGAGGCGAAAGCCCCGGCCGGACGGAACAGGGCGCCGCGAGGCGCCCTTTTTCGTGGGCGGATGCTGGCCTGGAACGATCTGGCGGTTGGGCCGCTGGCCGGTGGGCCGGCGTCATTTCCGCGCCGCGAGGCTGGCAGCCAGGTCCATGGTGGCCGCCCCTCTTGGGCCTGGCCCCGCTCCGGCGTGCCGGCCCAGGGCGGCGCCCATAATGAAAAAGGGGCGCCTCGCGGCACCCCTTTCCGTAGCAAAGCCGGGCGGCGAACCGCCCGGCGCCGTTCTGCTTAGCGCAGGACGATTTCGACGCGGCGGTTCTGCGGCTCGCGCACACCATCGGCCGTGGCGACCAGCGGACGGCTCTCGCCGAAGGCCTGCACGGAGATGTTGGA
>JAQGHX010000115.1 GCA_028288745.1 Roseomonas sp.
TCACACGCACGATATTACGCCGCTGGCGGCCGGCGCGCGGGGCTGGCACACAGGGCGTGCGTTGAACCGACGGAGTATTTGCTTCCCATGGGCACCAGCCGACCCATCATGCTGCTGACCGGCGCCAGCCGGGGCATCGGCCATGCTACCGTCAAGCGTTTCCAGGCCGAGGGTTGGCGCATCCTCACCGTATCCCGCCAGCCCTTCTCGGAAGAATGCCGCTGGCCCGAGGCGCGTGAGAGCCACATCCAGGCCGACCTCGCCGACCCCGCCGCCTTCGGCCCGCTGATCGAGGACGTGAAAAGCCGCCTGCCCGACGGCCGGCTGCATGCGCTGGTCAACAATGCCGGCATCTCGCCCAAGCTGCCGGGCGGCAAACGGATGGGCCTGCTGGCCACGGATTACGCGAGTTGGCTCGGCGTCTTCAACGTCAATCTCTTTTCCATCGCCGCCCTGGCGAACGGGTTGTTCGAACCTTTGCGCGAGGCGGGCGGCACCATCGTCAACGTTACCTCGATCGTCGGCTCCCATGTGCATCCTTTCGCGGGGCCGGCCTATGCCTGTTCCAAGGCGGCGCTGGCGGCACTGACCCGCGAGATGGCCCATGAATTCGGCCGCAGCGGCATCCGCGTGAATGCCATTGCGCCGGGCGAGATCGATACCGCCATCCTCTCCCCGGGCACGGAGGACATCATCGAGCGGCAGATCCCGTTGCGCCGCCTGGGCAGCGCGAACGAAGTGGCGGATACCGTGTTTTTCCTGTGCTCGCAGCAGTCCAGCTACATCAACGGGGCCGAGATCCACATCAATGGCGGCCAGCACGTCTGAGGACAATCTGCACGCCGGATACGTGGCGTGGCTGGCGGGTGAAAGCCGACATCCGCACCGCGGTTGCGGTGAATGACAAGCTGACCCAGCGTACTGACACATCGGGGAAGGCATCCTGCGGCGCCATGTGGAACAGGGCTGGGGCGCCAAGGGGTGGAGCGGCTGGCTGCCGACCCGCAGCAGAAATTCCTGGCCCCGACGTGCTTCTCCCGCGCCTCCCTGCTGTACATGCGCGCCTTCGCCGAGGCCAGAATATCGGCCTGCCGGCGCGGATGAAAAACCGGGATGCACAGCTCTGGTACGCTCGCCACCGACTATGGCTGCTTTGATGGAAGGCTTGCAGGCCAATAAAATACGCCGGGCGTTCAAGACGTGCCGTAGAAAATCATGACGCGCGCCGCGTATCCCCGGGGGCCGGCCGGCGTGGGGCCGGCGCGTTCGCCAGATGGGACTTGTAGCGGCGCCAACCCGCCAGGAGCGCGTTCAATTGCTCAGCCTGGGAGGCGTTCTCCCGCCGCAGGCGTTGCAAGGTGCTGCGCAGGGTCAGAATAGGGTGGCCCGCCGGCAGATCGGCGCCGGTCGAGAGGGCGCGGAGGAAGGCAGGCGCCTTCTGCGCGTCATCCCGTTCGATGACAAAGGCTCCGTAGCCCATGACCGATGAGCGCCCGTATTCCACCATCCGGCGCGCGAACCCGCGCAGTTCCAGCAGGCGAGGGTAGCGATTCAGAATTTCATGGATCTCGGTGGTGGATGCACGTTTGCTGCGGATGGCCTCCGTCTTGTATTCGAACCGCCAGAGAAGATTGGCCATCGCGATGGCCAGCGCCTGATCCCCGAAGGAACCCACGGTATCGTCGGCGCCGATCCCGCGCCGTGGCTGCGTATCGTAGGTGGCATGCGCTTCTTCCGGCAGGCCGTGGATCACCGGCACCTCGATCCTGCCATTCGCCTCGATCACGGCAAGCAGGCGATGCTGGCCATTGATCAGGAGCCCGCTGCGGGAGAAGCAGACCGGCTGCCCGTTATTGACCCATCGCCCGGCAACCATGTCGCGTGTCAAAGCGGCGACATGGGTCGCGATCGGCCGCCGGCCCGCAACATTCATGGTCAGGTAGCGCCGCGCCACGGCCGCGTCGATGATCTCGGTCCGCCAGGCATAGCCGTCATCCAGCGCCGCGCCATCCGTGCCCGTCACAGCGTCCGATTTGGCCAGTGACAAGGGGCCAAGGCCGGCATAGCCCTCGAGCAGCGGGAATTCCTCCGCCGGCCTGTCGCCCGCCAGCCGCTCGGCCCAGGCCAGCATGCGTGGCTTCTGGCCGCGCAGCATGGCGTTAAGCGCCTTGATGGACAACGCGATCAGCTTCGTCGTGCTGGGCATGGCAGCGGCATTTTCCCGCCCGCGCTCAATCTCGGTGCGCAGCAGGACGCCGGGTTCCTCCAGCGGATAGTTCTCTGGATGGTGCAGTGCATTCAGCATCCGGTCGGTCACGGCGCGGTCCACCTGATATCCCATGAAAATGATCATGGTGCGGACTGGCTCGGGCAGGGGCGAGTCCTGCATGGCGAGGCTGATGGACACCGCTTCACGATGTGCCGCGCTGGTATTGAGAATATGCGCGAGCTGGGCCCAGGAGGCGAGGGGGCTGGACGGGCTCGTCATGGCGCGTTCGTCGTAACGCACCAGCCGGATCATCAGGTTGGCAAGAAGGTGGTGGTTCAGCACGCCGCGCGGCCTCAGGATGCCGGCGAAAGAACGGCGGCGGTGCTGGTCGATGGTGTGGAAGGCGCGGTCATCCACATTCTCGGCGACAAAGGTCCGCAGCGGGATATCCGTCTCGACGCTGGCCGCGAGGCGTTGGGCGCCATCCAGCAGCAGCCTACTCTCGGAAAAGATGAGCGGCATCCCGTTCAGGATCCAGCGGCCCTCCCGCATGGCCTGTCCATAGGCGTGGACAGTCTCAGGGCGCAGGCGGGCGTTAGGGTGCTTCCGGTTCAGCAAGTCGGCGGCGTCACCTGGGCCGAGCGTGACCAGGCGCAGGTTGACAGGCATGGCTGGCGCTTCCTGGAAGACTTGTGGGTTCTGCTCCCGCCCTTTTATGGGTTCCCGTGCCAGGCCCTGACTCATGTTCACCTGTCTACGCCCTCATGGCGGATGTAGGCGAACTGCCTGCGTCCGGCCTGCACGAAAGAAGCTGGCGCGGCATCACGGATGCGCAGCCCGATTATACACCGCGAAGCTGGCGGGTTCACATCCGATTTGAATGAAACACGCGCAACATGAAAAATATTCATGCGGTGATTTACCTTTTCTAAAAACAGTTCTTGATAGAAACAATGCCCCGGCTGAAATTTTCTTGTCGATTCGTGCACGTTGATACAAATGCATGAATAGAAATTTCTCTATCTGGATCCAAGAGGAAAACATTCGATATCACAGAAGCTTGATGGGAATCTGGAATAATACCAAAAGCAAAACTTTAGAATCATAAATAATACGATTGGCGATTTTTTCCTGTTTATCAAAAAGACCGAATCCGACGATTTCCTACAAATCCTTTAACGAGCGTGCCGAGCCGTGCGGGGTGCGGGTCAGGGCATGCGCTTCAACAGCCATGATGCGCGGATGTTCCGTTACGCGGAGCGAAATTATTCGCCGGCTAGAGAAAATTCAGAAAAGGCATAAATATCAGCATATAGTGGAACATCGACCTTTATAGCACTTGGCTGACGAAGTGGCCGCTGATCCGAATTGCGGCGGGCCTCATCACCTTACCTTTCCCGTCGCCGTTTGCACCGTTTCTCGCAACCTCACTTCACGTTTTAGCGAAACTTACAATTTCTCAAGATTCAGTCGAAAAAAAAGAGGTGGTTCGGTAAAAGCCGGCTTTGGAGAGCTTCCGCGCGGCTTCGGCAAGTTCAGAGCCACCCGGCAGGGGGTTCAAAACTGAATAAAACCAGCTAAGCATTTACTGTGAATGTTTTCCGGGTAAACTTTGGCCCATCATTATTGTAGCTCACGATTTGGCCAATTCTGTAAAATCATGACGGAATATACAAAATGCTTCTCCATTAATGGTGTGCTGGACAGCGGAGGGGCGCCCACCATTTCCATCTTTCGCAAGATCTTCCGATAACATCGCTTTTCCTTCCGGTGCCGATAGGTACCTATGTCGTGCAACACCCCCCAGCGTCATGTTGGGTTCGTCAGCATAGTTGGGTGTTCGTAGCGAGGGAGATGAATGTGTTGATGCCTATCCCAGCTGGATTATTGCTGTCGGCCCCCGCCGTCGGCGCGCTCTTCACAGAACAAAGAACAATATCCTGTGCAGGGCCGCTCAAGCGCTGGCTTGACATCAGCACCGTGGATGCCGCGATTCAGGGCGCTTCGCCCGGCTATGGAGGAGAGCTGTGATGAGGACCCGGGGGCCAACGACGTCAGACTCCGCCGTGGGCAAGGAAATCCGGCAGTGCCGGCGTTCCGCAGGCATGACGCAGAAGCAGATCGCCGCGATTATCGGCGTGACCGGCGCTCAACTGCACCGCTATGAAACCGGTGCCACCCGCATCGCGGCAAGCCGCCTTATCGCCATCGCCAATGCGCTCGGCGTACGGCCGGACAGCTTGCTGGCTGCTGCTTCCTCCCTGGATGGCGGGCACCGCAACATGGTGCCTCCTAACACCAGCGAGGAGATCATTGAGTTGATCCAGATGTTCGGCAGCATCACCGACCCGCGGCACCGCAGCGCACTCGTGGCCGTGGCCCGCATGATGACGAGCACGCATCTGCCGCAAACCATTTCTGAAGAAAGCCCTGCGTAACGGTATGTTTATGCGGGGTGGTTCCTGGGCTCCTGCTCCTGTCCCCCCGCATGCCATCCGAAGGATGATCTCCATATACGTCAGATAATTGAAGACGCCGGGCTGTGTCGGATATCGAACACAGCATAAAGGCGCCGCTTTGGCGTGGCGGCAAGCATGCTGCCGCCACCACAACCTATCCGATTTTCCAGGCGATCAACCCACTGCGGGGCGGCGCCAGGGAACGGGCGCAGCCGGGTCGGCGTGAAGGCGGCAGCGTAGAGGTCCGCCCTGCGCTGCGTGCAGGATAACCCAATCATCCACCCTGGCCGAGAGACAGGCATGGAGCGCTGCGGCAAAAGGCTGCCGCCAGTGTCACAAACCCGAAATTGAGGCCGCACCAGCACCGGCGTACCCGTGAGGCCGAGCACGCGTATCACCGGGGTTACAGAGTGCGAAATCAAACATGCCGGCTGAGGCAACCAGGGGCCCATTCCCCCCAGGCCTGCGATACGCCACCGTGTGGAGCTTGTGCGGAACAGGTGGCTGGCGGCTGGAGGAATGCAAAAGTCCGGCCAGACCGCTCATGGGGCACTATCTCCTGCTGATTGTCGTTGGCTCCGTCGTTGCGTAGGTCATCATCGACTTGGTGATTATAGCTATTTTTCGCTGAAGGCGGCCTGGGGCAGGAAGGAACCGGGATGCTGCGCCAGATCGGGGTGACCGGCAGCCATCCAGGCCAGCGTTGCCGCCAGCCCTTCCCAGAGGCTGGTGGACGGGCCGATCGCCAGCCGCGTCCTGGCCAGGAGCGGATGCCCCAGGGAGTGGCGGATATCGCCCAGGCGGGGCGGGCGGTGCTGCATCCTCAACGGCATGCGGGAGATCTCCGCCACGGCCGCCGCGAGGTCCAGCACCGAGGTCGGGCGGCCGGTGCAGACATTGAAGACCGGCGCCGTGGCCGACACTGCCTGCATCGCCGCCAGCAATGCCGAGACAACGTCGGCCACGAAAACGAAGTCGCGCGTTTGCCGGCCATCTCCGAACACTTCCACCGGTTGCCCGCGCATCAGCCGTTCACAGAAGACCGAAACCACACCTGAAAAAGGTGTGCGCGGGTCCTGGCGCGGGCCATAGACATTGAAGAACCGCAGCCCCGCCGTGGGCAACCCGTGCGTGTGACCGGCGGCGAATGCATGCTGCTCGCAACCCAGCTTGTCGGCGCCATAGGCGGAAAGCGGGCGCGCCGGCGCGTCTTCCTGCAGCGGCAGCGCGCGGCTGTCGCCATACACGGCCGCAGAGGAGGCATAGACAACGGGAATGCCGTGCACGCGCGCTGCATCCAGCAGTGCGACGGTGCCAGAGAGATTGGCGCGATGCGTGCCGAACCAGTCCCGCACGCCACGTTCGGCCGCGTCGATGGCGGCCAGGTGATAGCAGCCGTCCACACCGGCGAGCGCCTGCCGCACTGTCGCCGGGCGTGACACGTCGCCGATCAGCAGAGTGGCGCCGGGGGCCAGGTTGCCTTCTATGCCGCTGGAGAGATCGTCCAGCACCCGGACCCTGTCGCCGCGCGCGCGCAGGGCCGCGCAGAGATGAGAGCCGATAAAGCCGCAACCACCGGTTACGAGAACGGTCGCCATGAGCGTAAGGCCTTCCGACAGCGTTGTTAGGATGGAATACTAATCAAGTAAATTATAAGTCGGAAGTTCCAATTCACTGGAAAAACCATTTACATTCTGCACGCAAAAATCAACCGAAACGATATTTTTAACAAATAGGAGTGATATTATGAGTAATCGACAAATTATATTGTTGACCCGTAATGGAAATATCTGGGATAAACCGGCTGGGGCGGTAAGCGGCGCCTGTCCGCGCAGGCCACGCCTCCATGTCGCGGCGTTCTCCGAGGGCTTTGCAATGGACGTCAGTGTTATCTGCCCCGTCTTCAACACGCCGCCAGCCATCCTGTACGATGCCGCGCGGTCGGTGCTGGGCGATGAGTGTTCCGTCGCGGAATTGATCCTGGTCGATGACGCCTCGAACAATCCCGATACCCTGGCCGCGTGCCAGGCGCTGCGGGAATCTGATTGCCGCGTGGTGCTCATCCGTCTTCCGCGCAATGTCGGACCGGCCTCCGCCCGCAATGCCGGCCTGCGGGCTGCCAGGGGAGACTGGATCGGCTTCCTCGATTCCGATGATATCTGGCTGCCCGGGCGCATCGCCGCCGCGCGTGCCGTGCTCGGCCGCAATCCCACCGCCGCCTGGATCGGCGGCGGCCACGGCCGCATCGGGCCGGGCGAGACCTGGCAGCCGGCCACATTCCTCAGCACCCGCCTGGGACGCGGCACGACTGTGTCCGGTGGCACCGTGCCGCTGGAAGGGCCAGCGCTGACGCGGCTCTTCATCGCGGATTTCTGCATGCATCTGGGCGCCATGATCGCCCGGCGGGACCTGCTGCTGCGCGCAGGCGGATTTGCGGAAGGCCTTCGCCGTTGCGAAGACTTCCTGTTGCAGTCGAAGCTCTCCGTGCTGGCGCCGCTGCACTACCTGCCGCAATATCTGTATGGCTGGCGTTCGGAGCACGCGAGCCTGATATCGTCGCCGGAACGCCTTGCGGGGCGCAGCATGCGCATGCACCGCGTGGCGGCGGCAGATCCGCTGCTGCACGCCTTCCGGCGCGAATTGCGCCGGGCCAGCTACAGCGCGCGCAAGGGTCTGGCTCTTAACAACCTGCTGGCGGGCCGCCGGGCTCCCGCGCTTGCCTTCGCGCTCGGGGCCTTCTGCATGGCACCGCGGGAGGCCCGCGACCTGGGTGTCTTCCTTGGCCTCTGGCTACGGAGCCGCGCCGCCGCGATGCGGGGCGGCGCGCGCTACAGCCATGCTGAACGCTTCCTGGCGGGAACCGGAGCATGAGCGCGGCCACCGCCCTCCGCCTGAAGGACGCCATGCTGCGCGCTGCCTGCCATGGCGCCTTTATCCAATGCACGGCCAAGCTGACGCCGTCGCGGCGCCGGGGCTTTGGCAGGGCCGAACTGGTGTTCCGCCGCGTGGCGGCCTGAAGGCCGTGGCCGTGCGGCAGCACGCAGCCATCAGTGTTATCGTGGCCACCTATAACCGGGCGGAACTGCTGCCGGCCACGCTGGATGGCATCCTGACGCAGACCACCGCCCCACGCGAGGTCATCGTCGTCGACGACGGTTCCTTCGACCAGACGCAGGCCGTACTCGCGCAGTATGGCGGGCGCATCCGCACCATGCGCATCGTCAATTCGGGCAAAGTGGCGGCTCGCAATGTCGGGCTATTGCAGGCCGCGGGCGATTTTGTCGCCTTTTGCGACAGCGGAGACCTTTGGAAACCAACATACCTCGCGGCGATGGCGCGAATGTGGTGGGCGGAGCCCAGCCTGCGAGTGGCCTTTGGCGATTTCCTGATAGTCCAGGACGGAATCTGGCAGACGCAGCGTAAATTTGCCGACGCGCCACCCGGCTTCTGGTCGGACCTGCGTTCCATCGGACCCATGATGTCGGCATTCGACAATCCGATCGTCGATCGTCTGCTCGACTTTCAGCCCTTTTTTCCATCCTGCATGGTGGCGGACCGCCGCTTCCTGCTGGATATCGGCGGTTGGGACGCCTCGGCAGGGCGCATCCTGGGCGCAGATTTCGCCACGGTGCTGCGGCTCGCGGAACACACCCCCTTCGGCATCATGCAGCAGTCGCTGGCCGGCATCCGGAAACAGGCTGCCCATGATCCGGCCGACGTCCAGGCGATGAAGCTGGGCGATGCGCAAATCCTGGAACATGTGCTCCAGCACAGACCCTCGCTCGAGGCCCATGCCGGGGCGATCCGGTCCAGTATCGTGCAGCGCCGTCACGAGGCGCTGGAACTTGCTTTCGCGCGGCGCGACTTCCCGGCCGTGCGTGACATCGCGCGGCTGCTGCCGACGGAGCGCCAGCCGTGGCGCCTGCGGGTGAAATCGCGCGTCGCCGCCTGGCCCGCGCCGTTACGCGGCGTCGCCAGCGGCGCGCTGCTGGCCGCTGGCTCGGCGCTATCGGCCGCGCGGCGCTGGGGCGGTTGAAGGCAGGTTAAGCAGCGCGGCCCGGCGTGGCGCGGCGTCCAGCAGCCCGGGAAAGCCACGCCGCACCATATCGCGATAGGCCAGGGCCAGGGCGGTGGGTGCCCGCTGCACGCGCAACCGGCGCAGCGCCTCGGTCTGTCGGGCGTGGCGTCCGGCATCCATGTCGTTCACTATGGCCTCGACCGCCGCCTGCAAACCATGGTTTCCCTCACAAAGATAACCGATGTCGCCGCCCTCCGCGAAGAGGTTCTTCACGATCGGGATGCGCGTCGCGATCAGCGGCTTGGCCCAGCCCATGGCATCCATCAGTCCGCCACTGGGCGAAAGATTGTAATAGTCCGCCCGCAAGGGCAGCATGACGAAATGCATCCGCTCCAGCCGCTCGGTGAAGGCCGCGCGCGAGATATGGCCGGCCTCGACCTCATGGGCGATGTCGCGGAACTTCTCAGGCGGTATGTTGGCGGGTCTGCCGCCGACGATGTGGAATTCCACCCGGTCGCCGTAGAGTGCCTTGCAGTTGCGCGCGACCTCCAGGAAGGACCTGATCCCTTTGGCTTCCGTCGCCATGCCGGCAAAGGCGATGCGCACCGGGAATGCCAGCGGCACCGGCTGCTGTTGTGCCGCTTCGGCCAGGTTGACGGGGTGGCGCAGCACGTCGGTGCGCCCGGACGTGGTGGGCAGCAGGCGCCCCAGGGCATCACGGATGCAGGGTTCAAAGACCAGCAGGCGCAGATTCGAGCGCGGGCGGCTGAGCATGGAGCGCAAGTCGTAGCGGCGGCGCAGCGGGTTGCGCGGGCGCCAGCCCGCCACTTCGTTCAGGTTGCCGTGCAGCCCCACCTGGACCGCGACAGGCGACGGCGCCAGCCGCGCCAGCAACAGCGCGGCACAAATGGCGGTGGGCGTGGCCGAGGCCAGCACGATCAGATGCGGCTCCACCGGCGCCGCGCGCAACGCCTGCCGCATCACACGGAGTTCGTGCCAGAAACGCCGCGCCGAGACGAGTTGCGTCTTCCACCGCTGTAGCGGCGAAAACGCGATGGCGGTGAAGCTGACATTCGTGCAGGCGCCGAGGCCAGGGTTCTGGCGCAGTGCCTCGATATGCCCGGCTTCCGCATGGATGCGCACCTGCTGCAACGGGAAGGCGGCAGAAATGGCTTGGCCGAGGCCGCTGTTGACCGGGACATGCGCCGTGTCGCTGTTGGTCAGATCGAAGAGGAGGATCATGCGGGTGCCTTCATGGCGCCCGGCACCCGGTTGAAGATCGGGTCGCTCTGCCGCGGCATGGCCGGCGGCCCGGCCTGCGCCGCCGCGCCCGGCACCGTCACAGCGCGGGAACCAGCGAGACGGCCGGGGCGATCCGCCCAGCGCGGCGAGGTGGGGGCGCGGCAGGCCAAGTCGGTCGGCGCATGGCGTGCGTCCTGCTACTGGGGTTCGTTGGGAGCGGAGGGGTCGGGCGTGGGCGTGGACTGGCTGGCCTGCAGGCGGTGGGTCTCCAGCAGGCCATAGATCGTGGGCCGGCTGATCCCGAGCAGGCGCGCGGCGGCGGCGAGGCTGCCATTGCTGCGCGCCAGCGCGCGTTCGATCGTGGCGCGTTCCGCCCGCAGCCGGGCGGCGCGCAGATCGAGGTCGGTATCCGGCTGCTCCGGTGGCGCCGCGAGTTCGAGATCCGCCGCAGTGATGGTCTGCCCTTCCGCCATCAGCGCAGCGCGGCGGACTTTATTGCCCAGTTCCCGCACATTGCCCGGCCAGCGATACGCCGCGATGGCCTCCGCCGCCGAGGCGTCGAGCCCGCGCAGACGGCGGCCGAATTCCCGCGCGTACCGGCCCAGGAACCAGCGGGCGAGCAGCAGCGAATCCTCGCCTCGGTCCCGCAGCGGCGGGATGCGGATGGTCAGCGAATTGAGCCGGTAGAGCAGGTCCGCCCGGAAATGCCCGCTCTGCGCCTGCTCCTCCAGCGGCTTGCTGGTGGCCGAGACCACCCGGACATCCACCCGGACCGACATGCGCCCGCCGATGCGCTCGATCAATTGTTCCTGCAGGAAGCGCAGCAGCCTGGCCTGCAGCGCGGCGGGCAGGTCGCCCACCTCATCCAGGAACAGCGTGCCGCCATGCGCGGCCTCAATCCGGCCGGCCACCTGGCGCGCCGCGCCGGCGAAGGCGCCGCGCTCATGCCCAAACAATTCGCTCTCCAGCAGCGCCTCGGAGACGGCGGCGCAGTTGACGGCGACGAAGGCTTTCTGCGCGCGGGGCCCCATGTCGTGCAGCGCGCGGGCCAGGGCCTCCTTGCCCGTGCCGCTTTCGCCCAGCAGCAGTACCGGGACCAAGACATGGCTCACCCGCTCCACGGTGCGGCAGATCCGCAGCATGGACTCGTCGGCCGTGACGATGTCGCGGATCGGGCTGGGGCGGGGCTGGGAGGCGAGGCGGAGATTCTCCTCCTCCAGTTCCCGGAGCCGCAGGGCTCGGTCTATGACGGTACGCAGTACGGCGAGATCCACCGGCTTCTCGCAGAAGTCATAGGCGCCAAGGCTGATGGCCCGCAGCAGAATCTCGCGCTGCTCCTGGCCGCCCGCGACGATGACGGGCATGCCGGGGCAGATCCGGTTCAGCGAGGCCAGCGTCGCGAATCCCTCGCTCACGCCCTCCTCATCCGGGGGCAGGCCGAGGTCGAGCAGGGCTATGGTCGGTTGTTCGGCCTTGGTCATCTGCTCGGCCTGCTGGCGGTCATTGGCCAGCAGCATGCGACAGCCCGAGAATGCCCAGCGATATTGCGCGCAGAGCGCGACATCATCCTCGACGATCAGCAGTTTCGGTTTGCTCATGGATAATCTGCTCCGGCATGGGCGAGGGCAGGGCCGGTGGCGTCATCCGGTGGTCCTGGAGGTTCCCCGGGCTGGCGCAGCCGGGCGATGAGAGTGTGGACCCGCATATTGGAGGCGCGAGCGGTGATGAGCATATCGCGCTGGAACTCCAGTTCATGAATGTTGTCGCCGGCATTGGCGAACGGCGGCGTGAGCTGGCTGGCCGCCGTCACGTCATGTGCCACGACGGCGAAACGGCGCGCGTAACCCCGCAGGCGCTGCTGTTCCGTCAGGATGGGCGAAAAGTTACGCCACAATGCCGCATGCGCGTAAAGCGGCAGGCCCGGTGCGGGCATGGTGTGCGGCGAGGCCCTCGAAGGCGCCGCGACCGCCGCGCGGATCGGCTGCGCCCGCAGCCGGCCCGCGCGAAGCAGAACATCGGACCGGGCCGGACCCGGGCGCAGTAGCGCCATGTCAAAAAGGCCGATGGCGGCACCATGCATTGCGTCTCGGTTGACATCCTTCTTGCCTGGCAGGGCGGCGAGCAAAAGCCGCCGCTTTAGCAACCAGCCACCGGCGGCAGCTCCCAAAACAAGGCAGGCCGGCAGGGCGGCAGGGACACAGATCAACAGGAGCTTGAACAGAATATCTGTCGGCGCCATGCGCTGCTGCGCGGGGGCGATGATCGGCAAGCTGATCCATGCCGCCAGCAGTCCGCCCGTAAGTGCCGCATCGGCACAAAGATGGACCGCGCGAAACGGCAGTTTCTGGCGGTAAAGGCCGGTCACGCCGCACGCCAAGCCAGAGTACAGCGCCTGCGTGCCGGCTATCGTCATGGCCTGGATGGGAGTCACGGCGTAAGTGGGGCCAAGCCTGCCGCCAACACTGCACAGACAGCCAGGACCGTAACCAAAGAGGCCACCAAAGAGAGGAGAACAAGATCAGAACGGATGTTGTGGCCGAACATACCTGTCATTGGAGGAGATCTCCAGAAGTCCAGAAATGGCGATGACTTCTATTAGCATCACCATAGCAGGCACGGAAAGACTTTCATAAATACAAATAAATTACTTAATGAATAGTTAATTACTTTCATTGAAATATTTATTTGTATTTGTTGAATTAATAACGTTTTTTGTTATGTAAATCACCTAAAAAACTCCATCATTATTCAATTGTGGTGGCCAATACGTAAAATCGTGATTTCAGATCTGCATTGCCCTGTTAATGTTAGCGACAGCCAAGGGGAGCCATTGCCTACGGTATGTGCCCTTCAACTGACCGCCACCAGAAACAAGGCGCCGTGCATAAAAATAT
>JAQGHX010000134.1 GCA_028288745.1 Roseomonas sp.
GGGCAGCCCCATGCCGCGCCGCTGCCCGCCCAGGAAGGTTTCCATCCGGGTCAGCCAGCGCGATGGCACGGTGGGCGAGCCCGCGCGCTTGCGGGCGCGCGCCAGCACGGCGCGGGGGGAGGACGCGGCGGCCAGCAGGAAGTCGGCGGCGACGCGGCCGATGCGGGCCTCGGGTTCCGGCAGGCCGAACTCGGTGCGCATGGGGCGGCTCATCCAGGGCCCGGGGTCGGTGGCCTGGGGCCAGACGCCTTCCTCCAGCGCGCCCAGCACGGCCAGGTCGTATTGCTGCAACCGGGCTTCCAGCAGGCCGAGGATGGCGACGCGCGGGTGCCGTCCGCCCTCCCGCCCACGGCCGATGCGCACGCTGGGCCCTTCCAGCGCCACGTCGAACAGCGCGGGCCAGGAGGCCGGGCTCATCGGCGCCAGCTCGCGGAAGGCGGGGGGCAGGCTGGACAGGTGGACGGCCAGCGGCTCGCCTTCCTCGCCGGCATAGAGGCGCAGCCCGCCGGGGCGGCTGTCGGTGGTCGCCAGGGCCTCGGCGGCGGCCATGTGGGCGTCGAACAGGTCGGCGGGCGGGCGGGCTGGGCTGTCGGGCAATTCGCGGAAATCGCCGAGGGCGCGTTCCAGCGCGTCGATCAGCCCCAGGGCGCGGGCCAGCAGAAGGGCGTCACGCTCGCGCGCCAGGGCCTCGCGCACCCGGGCGCGCAGGCCATCCAGGCCGGGGGCGGGGCGCGGGCCGCGCAGGCAGCGGCGTTCCACCAGCCGCACCGCTTCCATCCAGGCGGCGCGGGCCATGCCGCCCGCCGCCATCGGGTGTTTTATCAATGCCAGCAGCGGGACGGGGGCAAAACCTTCCGCCACGGCGCGGGCCAGAAGCCGCAGGAAGGCGCCGGCGGGGGTGTCGCCCAGCGGCTGGCCTGCGGAATCATCGGCCAGCACGCCATGGCGCGTCAGCTCGGCGGCGACGCGGCGGCCCAGGTCGCGGTCCGGGGTAATCAGCGCGGCGCGGGCACCGGGGGTCTCCAGCGCCTCGCGCAGCAGCAATGCGATGGAGACGGCCTCGGCCTGCACGTCCGGCGCCTCCAGGATCGACAGGCCCTGCAGGGCCGGCTCCCAGTAGTCCGGCTGCTTGTCCAGCCAGGCGTCGATGCCGGCGGCGGGGCGCATGATGCGGGCCAGCAGCTCGGCCCGCCGGGCCAGGGCAGGGTCACCCGCCGGGATGCCGGCGGGTTCCAGATGCGCGCCGCCGAGCCCGTGCCAGGGGCGGATATCCTCCGGCACCGCGTCCATCTGCCGCAGCAGGCGGGACTGGCCGGCGAGCGGGTGGGTGGGGCTGGCCTGGATCGCCTCCCACAGTTCCGGCGTCATCTTCTCCACGCCGTCATGCAGCACCACGGCGCCGCGCGGCAGCCCGGCCACCACCTTCAGCAGCGCGGCGGCGGCGGGAATGGTGCCGCCGGCGCCGATGCCGGCGGCGAAGACCGGGTCGGCGGGCGGGTTCTCGCGCCATGCCTCCGCCTGGGCCTCCAGGGCGGCGACGCGGCGGGGGCCGATATCCATCAGCCCCTTCTCGTCCAGCCAGGTGTTCCAGGCATCCAGCACGCCGCGCAGGAAGGTGAGCGTCACCTGCCAGTGGGTGGCGAATTCCTCGGGCACCAGCCTGGGCAGGTGCCGGGGGTCGCAGCCCTCCAGCGCTATTTCATCCAGCAGCTCAGCCAGGGCGGCGGCCAGGCGCCAGGCCTGTTCCGGCCCGGTGGGGCCGCCGTAGCGGGGCGGCAGGCGCAGCACCAGCGAGGTCAGCACCGCCTGCCGGCAGGCGGTGCTGACGGCGGGGGGCAGGTCCAGCAGCCCGGGCAGCGCCAGTTCGTCCGCGTCCTCGACCGAGAGGCCGGTCAGCGCGCGCATGACCGGCAGCAGCAGGGTGCGGCGGCCGGAGGCTTCCAGGAAGGCATCGCGCAGCGCCATGGCGGCGCGGCGGGTCGGCAGCAGGATGGTGACGCGCGCCAATGCCGCGGGGTCGCCCTTATCGGTGCCGGGCGCGCCGTCCATCTCCTCGATCACGCCGCGGGCGAGGGTGTCCAGGAAGGGGAGATGCGCCGGGATGTTGTAGAGCCCGAGCCGGTGCCGCGTGGTCATGCCGTAGGCCTTTCTGCCGGGGTCCCGAGGGCCGGGCGACGCGCCCCTGCCTGTTCCACGCCCATTCAGAACATCGCCCGCACCAGCCCGGTGGCCAGCGCGCCCTCGGCCCGCCGAAGGTCGATCGGGCGGGAAAGATGGAACCATGCGCCGTCATGCACCAGCCCGAACAGCCGCCCGGCCTCAATGGCGCGGGTCCACTGGCGGTGCATGCTGAAGGGGCCTTCCGGGCTGCCCTCCATCAGGCGGGGGTGGATGACCTGGAGGCCGCCATAGACGTAGGGCGAGACTTCCTTCTCCTTCGGCCAGCGCACCCGGCCCAGCGGGTCGAGCAGGAAGTCGCCATGGCCGACCTCGGAATCCACCTGGGCGGAGCGGACCATCAGCAGCAGCCCGTCCATCGTCTCTGGGTCGAAGCGCTCGGCCAGACGCCGGATGGTGGAGACCGGCCCGTCCAGCCAGAAGGCGTCGCCATTGACGACGAGGAAAGGGGCGTCGCCCAGCAGCGGCAGGGCGTTGCGGACGCCGCCGCCGGTCTCCAGCAGGGGTTCCTCGCGCAGCACCGTGGGCGGCCTGGCGCGGGCGGCGCAGATCCCTTCCACCAGATCGGGGAACCAGTGGGCATTGACCACCACATTGCCGATGCCCGCCTCGCCGATGCGGTCCAGTGCATGGTCCAGCAGGGTACGGCCGGCCAGTGGCAGCAGGGGCTTGGGGCGTGCCTCGGTCAGCGGGCGCATGCGGGTGCCCAGGCCGGCGGCCAGCACCATGGCGGAGGTAAGCGGGGCCGGGGCTGAAGGCCGGGGGGCCGCGGGCGCCGTGGCCGGAGGGACCGCCGGGGCCGCCGCCGGAGAGGACGGCGTGGCGGCAGCCGGGGTCAGCCCGGCCAGGGCGGGGGAATGAGCGGTCACGCGGCGGTATCCTTGAGCAAGGCGGGGTTCTGGCGCAGGTCGCCGGGCACGTGGCGGTCCAGGAAGCGGGCCAGCGGGGCGGTGGCGGGGTGGCGCAGGGCTTCCGCCAGCAGCGCCCAGCAGCGCGGGCCGTGGCGGAGGTAGCCGGGCTTGCCGTCCCGCCGCGCCAGCCGCACCCAGAGGGACGCGACCCGCAGGTGCCGCTGCGCCGCCATGGCCGCCATGGCGGCGGTGAAGGCGCCCGCATCCAGCCCCGGCCGGGCGGCGAGGTAGGCGCCCAGCGCCGCCTGCCGCGCCGGCGCCGCCACGTCGCGCCGCGCGTCCTGCAACAGGCTGACCAGGTCGTAGGCGGGGTGGCCGCGCCCGGCATCCTGGAAGTCGATGATGCCGACCCGCCTGGGCCCGGGCCGGTCCGGCAGGTGCATCAGGTTGGCCGGGAAATAGTCGCGGTGAACAAAGCCGCCGGCCCCCGCGAAAGGCGCCAGCATGGCCTGCATGGCATCGGCGAACCCGGCGCGGACGGCCTCGGCGGGCGGGCCGCCGAAGGTTGTGGGCCACCACCAGTCCAGGAAGGTCAGCCCGGCCATGCGGCCCATGGTGGGCGCCTCCCATTCCGGCAGGCCGGCGGGGGGCGGGGCAGCGTGCAGGGCGGCCAGCGCCTCGGCCGCGGCCACGTAGAGCGGGACAGGGTCGGCCCCGGCATCCAGCAGGCCGGCATGGGTGTCGTGGCCCAGATCCTCCACCAGAATCAGGCCCTGGGCCACGTCCTCGGCCAGGATCGCGGGGGCGGAGAGGCCGAGTCCCGCGATATGCCGGGCGATGCGCAGGAAGGGCAGCAGGTCCTGTTCCGGCGTCAGTCCCACCCTGGGCGCGTCGGTGCAGTCCATCAGCAGCGCCGGCTGGGGCACGTCGCCCGAGAGCCGGGTGTAGCGCCGGTGGCCGGCATCCTGCGCCAAAGCGGCGCGGCTGGCGTTGGTATAGCCGGTGGCGGCCAGGAAGGTGTCGATCGGGGTCATGCTGAGGGCGGTTCCTGGCGGCGCGGCGGCGCTTTGCCAAGGGAAGATTGCGGGTCGCGCCTCATGGCCGCAGCCCCGCCAGCCGCGCGCCCCAGCCGGAGAGGGTGGCGGTGCGCGCGTCGCCCTCGCCCGGGGTCAGCACCAGCCGCAGCGCATCGGGGGGGGCCAGGTGCTCCAGCCGCTGCGGCCATTCGACGATCACGATGCCGTCCCGTGCTTCCTCCCACCCCAGTTCCTCCAGTTCGTCGGGGCCGGAGAGGCGATAGAGGTCGAAATGCCAGGCCGGGCCGGCCGGAAGCTCGTAGGCCTGGACGAGGGTGAAGCTGGGGGAGGGCACTTCCAGCCCCGCATCCCCCGCCGCCGCGCGCAGAAAGGCGCGGGCGAAGGCCGACTTGCCGGCGCCGAGCGGCCCTTCCAGCAGCAGCGCGTCGCCCGCGCGGGCCAGCCGGGCGGCACGGGTGGCCAGAGCCTCGGTCGCGGCCAGGTCGGGGAGGGGGAGGATGAGGGTGTCGGAGGGCATCGGCGGCGCCCAATCTGCCCCGCCGGGCCGGGCTGCCACAAGGGCGGGCGCCGCCGCGCGAGGCCGGTTCGCACCGCGCGCCGGGCTGCCCGGGGCGATCTCACCCAACGGACCTTGCGCCGGGCCGTGGCGGTGGGGTTAATCGCGCCAGCGCGGCGCGAGACCGCGTGAGCCGTTCCGGAGAGGAAATCCCCACCATGCGCCTGCTGGCATCCACCTGCCTCGGTGGCCTTGCTGCTGCCTTCGCCCTGCTTGCCACCCCCGCGCCCGCCCAGCCGGCTGCCGACATGGTGGCCGCCATCCGTGCCCGCGGCACACTGGCCTGCGGCGTCACCCCCTCCACTGTCGGCTTCGCCACGCCCGACAGCCAGGGCCGCGTCCGTGGCCTGGATGCCGATTACTGCCGCGCCGTCGCCGCCGCCCTGCTGGGCGATGCCGAGAAGGCGCGCATCGTGCCGACCACCACCCAGCAGCGCTTCACCCAGCTGCAATCGGGCGAGATCGACATGCTCTCGCGCGTCACGACCTGGACGCTGTCGCGGGAGGCCTCGCTCGGCCTCGTCTTCGCCGGCACCAATGTCTATGACGGCCAGGGCTTCATCGTGAAGACCGCCGCCGGCCTGACCTCCGCCAGGCAACTGGACGGCGCCAGCATCTGCATGCAGCCGGGCTCCACCACCGAACTGAACGCCGCAGACTGGTTCCGCGGCAACGGCCTGACCATGACGCCGGTGCTGATCGAGGACGTGGAGGAAGCCCGCAAGGCCTTCTTCTCCGGCCGCTGCGACGCCTACAGCACCGATGCCACCTCGCTCGCCTCCATGCGCCACAACCAGGGCGCCAATGCCGCGCAATACATGGTGCTGCCCGAGATCATCTCGAAGGAACCGCTCGGCGTCGCCATCCGCAAGGGCGACTGGAACCTCTTCGATATCGTGCGCTGGACCCATTTCGCACTGCTGACCGCCGAGGAACTGGGCCTGACCAGCCAGACCATCGACGCCCAGGCGAACAGCACGAACCCGGACGTGCAGCGCTTCCTGGGCCGCACCGGGGACCTGGGCAAGATGATGGGGCTGGAACCCGACTGGGCCGTGCGCGTGGTCAAGGCCGTCGGCAATTACGGCGAGATCTGGGACCGCAACCTGGCGCCACTCGGCATTCCGCGCGGCATCAACAACCTCTGGACCAAGGGCGGGCTGCATTACGCGCCGCCGATGCGCTGAAGGACGTTTGCGGGGGGTTTTAAGGCCAA
>JAQGHX010000214.1 GCA_028288745.1 Roseomonas sp.
CCGGCCCGGTCGGCCGCCGCGGCGGCGAGGGCGGCCTCGGTGGCGGCTTCGCCGGGCAGGCCGGCCTCCCGACAGGCATGGGCCAGGGCGAGATGCGCCTCGGCCTGATGCGTCATGGTGAGATGCGCCATGCCCGGCTGCGCCCCGGCTGGATGCACCATGGCGGATTGCAGCGCCACGGCCTGCCGCAGCGGCGCCAGCGCCTCGGCCGCGCGGCCCAGCGCGCAGAGCACCTGCCCGAGGTTGCGCAGGCTGGTGGCATCGGCCGGGCGGGCCCGCAGCGCGGCGCGCAGGGCCGCGGCGGCCTGATCCAGCCGCCCGGCCTCGGCCAGATTGGTGCCATGGGCGGCGAGATAGACCGGCGCGCCCGGATACAGCGCCACCGCGCGGCCGCTGAGCGAGAGCGCGCTCTCCAGGTCGCCGCGCGCCCGGGCGAGTTGGCCCAGCAGGTTCAGCGCATTGCCATCGTTCGGCCGCAGCGCCAGCACGCGGCGGTAGAGGCGCCCGGCCTCCGCCGCGTCGCCCGCCTGGTGGCGGGCCACGGCCTGCCGCAGCAGCGCGTCCGGGTCGGGCCGTGCCATGCCAGGCTCAGAACAGCCCTTCGATCCGCCCTTCCGCGTCCAGCCCGATGCCTTCGGCGGCGGGACGGCGGGGCAGGCCGGGCATGGTCATGACCTCGCCGCAGATGGCGACGACAAAACCCGCCCCGGCCGAGAGCCGCACCTCGCGCAGCGGCAGCACATGGCCTTCCGGGGCGCCCATCAGCGTGGGGTCGGCGGCGAAGGAATACTGCGTCTTGGCGATGCAGACCGGCACGTTGCCGAAGCCCGCCTCCTCGAACTTCCGCAGCTTCGCAGCCACCGGCGGCGGGATGGTGACGGCACCGGCATGGTAGATCTCGCGCGCCACCGTCTCGATCTTGCCGGCCAGCGAGACATGGTCGGAGTAGAGCGGCTCGAACTTCGCCTGGCCGCCGGCGATCATCGCCTGCACCGCGCGGGCGAGGTCGGTGGCGCCCGCCGCGCCATCGGCCCAGTGGGTGCAGAGGATGGCCTCGGTACCGATGGCGCGCATGGCTGCCTGCACCGCCTCGATCTCGGCCGCCGTGTCGCTGGTGAATTTGTTTAGCGCCACCACCACGGGCAGGCCGAACTTCCGCATGTTGTGGACATGCCGGTCCAGGTTGGCGATGCCGCGCCGGACAGCCGCGACATCCTCGGTGCCGAGCGCGGATTTCGCCGCGCCGCCATGCAGCTTCAGCGCGCGCACCGTCGCCACCACCACGCAGGCGGCGGGCGCCAGCCCGGCCGAGCGGCACTTGATGTCCAGGAATTTCTCGGCGCCCAGGTCGGCGCCGAACCCCGCTTCCGTCACCACGACGTCCGCCAGCTTGAGCGCCAGCTTCGTCGCGATGACGCTGTTGCAGCCATGCGCGATATTGGCGAAGGGCCCGCCATGCACCAGCGCGGCCGAGCCTTCCAGAGTCTGCACCAGGTTGGGGGCCAGCGCGTCGCGCAGCAGGGCGGCCATGGCGCCATCGGCCTTCAGGTCATGCGCGGTGACGGCGCGCCCCTCCCGCGTGTGGCCCACGATGATCCTGCCGAGGCGCGCCTGCAGGTCGGCCAGGTCGCGCGACAGGCAGAAGACCGCCATCACTTCCGACGCCACGGTGATGTCAAAACCATCCTCGCGCGGGAAGCCGTTGGGCACGCCGCCGAGCGCCGCGTTGATGCTGCGCAGGGCGCGGTCGTTCATGTCGATGGCGCGGCGCCAGACGATGCGGCGGGCGTCCAGCCCCAGCTCGTTGCCCCAGTAAAGGTGGTTGTCCACCATCGCGGCCAGCAGGTTGTTGGCCGCCGTGATGGCGTGGAAATCGCCGGTGAAATGGAGGTTGATCTCCTCCATCGGCAGCACCTGGGCATAGCCGCCGCCGGTGGCGCCGCCCTTCACGCCGAAGCACGGGCCCAGGCTGGGCTCGCGCAGCGCGATCATGGCGCGCGTGCCCAGGGCGTTCAGCGCGTCGCCCAGGCCCACCGTGGTGGTGGTCTTGCCCTCGCCGGCGGCGGTGGGGCTGATGCCGGTCACGAGCACCAGCGCGCCATCGGGGCGGGATTGCTGGGCGGCCACGAAATCCAGCCCGATCTTGGCCTTGTGACGGCCATAGGGTTCCAGCGCCGTTTCCGGGATTCCCACCTGTTCCGCGATCTCCTGGATGGGGCGGAGCCGCGCCGCGCGCGCGATATCCAGGTCGGTCGCCATGCCCACATTCCCCTGCCTTGATGCCTGCCCCGATTATCGCCCCCCGGCCCAACCGGCAAGTTGGCCCGGCCACCGGCATGGGGCCGCGGCTTTACCCGCGCAGCGGGCCGCCCTGCGCCATGCCCGGGCCCCACGCGCCAACGGCCCGCACCGCCGCGCCGCCTTCGGTCACCGGGCCGTCGAGCAGCCGGATGGACACGGCGCGCCAGCCCTGGCCTGTCCAGGCGAGGTCGAAGCCGAAACCCCCCGCCCCCTCACGCGGGCCGAGATCGAGGGAGATGCCATCGCGCCAGCCGGGCCGCAGCCATTGCAAGGGCGCCAGCGCCGGATCGCGGGCCCAGGCGCCATCCTGGCGGGCCAGGATCACCTGCTCCAGCGCGCCAGGGCGGGCCAGGGCCATGGCCATGTCGTCGGCCATGGCGGAGAGCAGCCGCGCCGCGCCGCCGGACCCCGGCTCGAGGGCCAGCCCGGCATGGTCCCGCAAGGCCTGCCGCAGCCCCTCGCGCGCCGGGCGCAGATCCACCAGCCGCAGCAGTGCCGGTACATCCTGCCCCGCGGCCAGGGCGTAAAGGTTCAGCACCGGCCAGGCGGACCCCGCCATGCAGCCCAGCCCGAACATGGCCACCGGCAGCAGGAGCGCCGCCACGCCGCGCCGGCACCGCGTTCCCCGGCGGGCCGCTATCCGGCGCGGGGGCACGGCCACCGCCTTAAGCTGGCTGGCTTCGTAGGCGTCCCAGACCTCGTCCCAGGAATCGATGCTGCTGGACATGGCGCCATCCTCGCTGACACCCGGATTCTCGATTTCCGAGAAATACGGGCTCTTCGTCTCTGTTTTTGAGACTAACGCGACGGAGGTAAGCAACCGGTTAACGAACGGGCTGGAAATCCTTCACGGACTGGCGCGGGCGCGGCGGTGGCCGCCTCAGCGCACCAGCCGGGCGATGCCGTTCTCCAGCGCCCCCAGCGCGGCCGCGAAGGCGGCGTTCATGCCAGCGGCCAGGATTTCCGGCGGCAGCGCGGCTCCGGCGGCGGCGGCCGGCAGAGGCGCGGCACCAGTGACGGCCAGTTGCGTCAGCAGCCGCGTCTCGCCATTCACGTCCCGCATCAGCACGGCGGAGAGGCCGGCGCGGGCCTCGGAGCGTCCCAGGTCGGCCGCCAGCGCCGTCAGCTCGCATTCCAGGATAAGGTCGGTCCGGGCCCGGCTGCCGGGCGCGACCACCCCGCCGAACAGGCCGGAGGCCGAGAGCCAGCGGCGCAGCGACTCCTCGGCCAGTTCGGCCGGGGGGGCGCTCCATTCGGCGTAGTAATCCACGTTCTCGGTGCCATCGGCGCGGATGCTGCGCAGGCCGCGCGTCTCCATGCCCGGGGCGGCGCGCATCAGCCGCACCAGCAGCACGCGCCGCCCGGCGCCGCGTGCCGGCGGGCCCTGCCGTGTGGCGGTGAAGGGGAAGCGCCTGATCTCCACATAGGGGTGTTCCGGCAACACGCTGCCGCAGGCGGTCATGGGCAGGGCCAGCAGCAGGGCGCGTCGCTTCATCCGGGAGTACCTCAACGGTTGGGGGGCGGTGGCGCCCCGAAGATGGCCTGGCCCGGGGAACGCCGCAGCAACTCCGTGGTGTCGCGCAGGTTGCTCGCCACCGCCCGCAGGTCGCGCAGGATGGGGGACAGGTCGGCATTGGTGTCCTGGGTCACGCCGCGCGCCGCGCGCGCCGTCTGCTCCAGGCTGTTGATGGCGGCGGGCAGGCGGCTGATGGCGGTGCGCATCTCGGCGGCGGCGGCGGCGATGCTGGTCAGGGCCTGCTTCGCCTCGGGCCCGCTGGTCAGGGTGTTCAGGTTGGTGGCGACGCTGCGCAACTGGTCCATGGTGCCGGCGACATCCGAACCCACCACCGCCTGCCGCAGCGCGGCCATGGTCTCGGCGGCTTCGTGCAGCGTGCGCGCCAGGTCGCCGTCGCCGTTGGGCTGGCCGCGCAGCGAGCCGGTGATGGCGGAGATATCGGCCAGGATCTGCTCGATCGGCGCCTTCTCGATGCGCGACAGAATGTCTTCCGCCGCGTTCTGCACCTGCGCCACCGTGGAGGGGACGGAGGGGATGACGGCATAGACCGGCTTCCAGGGCAACTGACGTATCGGGAAGCGCTCGGGGTCCACGAAATCCAGCTCGATATAGGACACGCCGGTCAGGCCCTGGCTGGACAGGCGGGCGCGCAGCCCGTGATCCACCGCCTGCTGGACCGCCTGCAGGTTCGGCATCGAGGCGCGTTCGGGGTCGATCGCGAAACGCACCAGCACCAGCTGGTAGGCCACGGCGGCGTTCTGCCGGTTATCCGGCGGGTAGACGGCGTTCACCAGCCCGATCTCGGTCAACTGGCCGATCCGCACGCCGCGGTAACGCACGGGCGCGCCAGGCTCCAGGCCGGTGACGCTCTCGCCCAGATAGGTCTCGAAGATCTCGGCGCTCTTGCCGAGCCGCCCAGCGGTCAGGAACAGCACGAAGCCGATGCTCAGCAGCAGGCCGGCCAGGATCAGGATGCCAACGCGGACATAAAGCCTGCGGGGTTTCGCCATGTGTCAGATCGCCTCCCGGCGGAAGAAGGCGCGCACGGTGGGGTGCGTCGCGTGGTCGCGGAGTTCGCGGGGGTCGCCCTGCGCGATCATGCCCTTGGCCTGCTTGTCCAGCATGATGCAGCGGTCGCCAATGGCCAGGATGCTCTGCAACTCATGGGTCACGACCACGAAGGTGGTGCCCAGGTCGCGCGCCAGGTCCTTGATGAGCTTGTCCAGCCCGGCGGAGGTGATGGGGTCCAGCCCGGCCGAGGGCTCGTCCAGGAACAGCACCGGCGGGTCCAGCGCCATGGCGCGGGCGATGCCGGCGCGCTTGGCCATGCCGCCGGAAATCTCGGCCGGCAGCCGGTCGGCCGCATCCGACAGCCCCACCAGCCCGAGCTTGACCCGTGCCACCTGCTCGCGCGCCGCGCGGGGCAGACGGGTATGCTCCTCCAGCGGCAGCATCACGTTCTCCAGCAACGTCATGCTGCCGAACAGCGCGCCCGACTGCCACATGACGCCAAGCCGGGCCAGCAGGGCGCGGCGGTCATCGGCGCGGGCGGTCTGCAGGTCCTCGCCCAGGATGCGGGTCTCGCCGGCCGTGGGCTCGTAGAGGCCGATCATCAGCTTCAGCAGCGTGGACTTGCCGCAGCCGGAGCCGCCGAGGATCACGAACACCTCGCCGCGCTCCACCTGGAAGCTGACATCCCGGAACAGGGTGTTGGCGCCGAAGGCCATGGCGACGCCCCGGGCCTCCACCACCGGGTTCTCGACCTCGCGGGTGGTGGCATCTGGCACGGCCTCGCCCATG
Organism: Roseomonas sp.; assembly: GCA_028288745.1. GTDB lineage: Bacteria > Pseudomonadota > Alphaproteobacteria > Acetobacterales > Acetobacteraceae > Pseudoroseomonas. The sequence continues at coordinate 5,618 of JAQGHX010000214.1, forward strand.
GCGGGCGGGTCCGTGGCTGGCTGGTCCGTGGCGGGCCTGTCTGCGGCCGGCTGGTCCGTGGCGGCCGCCGCGCGGGACTCGCCCGGGAGGATAGTGCCGCGGGGAGAGGCGTCCGGGGTTTCCCTCATCACCAGCCCAACCGGTAGAAGAGCACGGCGAAGAGGCCGTCCAGCACCACGGTGGAGACGATGCCGCCGACCACGGCGGCGGTCGCCGCGTCACCCACCGCGCGCGGGCCGCGCCCGGCGCCAAGGCCGGCGCGGCAGCCGATGCCGGCGATCGCCAGCCCGAACACCGCCGCCTTGAACAGCCCGCCCATCAGCGCCCCCAGGCTCAGCCATTGCTGCAACTGGTTCATCACCAGCGAGGCCGGGAAGCCCAGGCTGCCCATGACGATGCCCATGCCGACCAGGCCGGAGAGGTTCATCACCAGGGCCAGGACCGGCATCACCAGCATCGCCGCCAGCAGGCGCGGCAGCACCAGCATGACCACCGGGTCCACGCCCATGATGCGCAGCGCGTCCACTTCCTCGTTCACCGTCATGGTGCCGAGTTCGGCGGCATAGGCCGAGCCGGTGCGGCCGGACAGGATGATCGCCGCGATCAGCGGCCCCAGCTCCCGCACCAGGGACACACCGACCAGGGCGGGGATGAAGATCTCGGCGCCGAACTGGCGCATGGGCACGGAGGACTGGAAGGCGAGGATGACGCCGATCAGCAGACCCAGCAGCACGGCCAGCGGGAAGGCGCGCAGGCCAGCCTCGTCCAGGTGGCGCAGCAGGTCTGCGAAGCGGAGGCTGCGCGGGTGGCGCAGCACGCTGAAGCCCAGCACCACCGCCTCACCCAGGAAGGCGGCGCCGTCGCGCAGGGCCCTCAGCCGGCCCACGGCCCAGGCGCCCAGCGCCGCGATGAAGGGCAGGCCCGGGGCCGGCGGGCGCGGGCGTGGCCCATCCAGCG
>JAQGHX010000215.1 GCA_028288745.1 Roseomonas sp.
CCGCTGCCCGGCCCCGCGCCCGCCACGCCGGGGGCCGCCGACCTGCCGGCCTCCGTCGCCGACCTCGCCCGCCCCGCCCTGGTGGCGGAGCTGTCGCAAACCCGGATCGAGATCACCACCGGTTTCACCGGCACCGAGTTGCTGGTCTTCGGTGCCACCGACCGGCTGATCGGCGCCCAGTTCGGCACCGGCGCGGGCGACGACGTGCTGGTGATCGCGCAGAACGAGCCGGAACCGATGGTGGTGCGGCGCAAGAACCGCGTGCTGGGCTTCTGGATCAACGGCCCTTCCGCCCGCTTCCGCAGCGTGCCGGGCTTCTATGCCCTGACTGGCACCCGCGCGTTGTCCGACATGCTCTCGGCCGACGAACGGTCGGGCAAGCGTCTCGGCCTCGATAGCCTGCCGCTGGAATCGACCGGCGTGCAGGACCCGGCCTACCGCCAGGCGCTGTTGCGGCTGAAGCGCGACGCCCAGTTGTGGCAGGAGCAGGAGACGCCCCTGCAGGTGGCGGGTTCCCGCCTGTTCAGCGCCCGGCTGCACCTGCCTGCCACGGTACAGACCGGCGACTATCAGGTGCAGGTGCTGCTGGTGCGGGAAGGTCGCGTTCTGGCGCGGCAGGAACTGAGCTTCCGGGTGGAGCGGGTGGGCACCGCTGCCCGCATCGCCGATGTCGCGGAGCAGCAGCCGCTGGTATATGGCATGATCTGCATCCTGCTGGCGGCCTTCGCCGGCTGGATGGGCAGCGTTCTGTTCCGGAGAAGCTGATGCCCGAGGCCACCCGACGCGACCGTGTCTTCCTGGTGGTGGTGGATGACAGCCCCGAGCGCCGCATCGCGCTGCGCTACGCCTGCCTGCGCGTGCGCAACAGCGGCGGCCGCGTGGCGCTGCTGCGGGTGCTGGAGCCCGCCGGGCTGACCGAATGGGCCGGCGTCGGCGCCATGCTGGAGGAAGAACGGCGCGAAGAGGCCGAGAAGCTGCTCTCCGGCCTCGCCGCCGAGGTGCAGGAGATCACGGGCGGCCTGCCCATCCTGCTGATCCGCGAGGGCGATGCGCGGGACGAACTGCTGGCGCTGCTGGAGGAAGACCCGCGCATTTCTATCCTGGTGCTGGCCGCCGCCGCCGCCGGCAGCGGGCCGGGGCCGCTGATCACGGCGCTGACCGGCCGCTACGGCACGCGGCTGCGGGTGCCGATGACCGTCGTGCCCGGCGGGCTGGACGAGGATGACATGCAGCGCGTGACGATGTAGGCCATGGCACGCTGCGCCCGGCCCGCGCGATTGGGCCAGCGACGGCCCATGAACCCAAAAAAGCGGCCGGCGCGGCATGGGCCGCACGGCGGCCACGAAACGCCTGCATGGCGTTTCTGGTTGCACCTGGGGCCACGATCCCCCACATCCCGACTGTACCCGACGTCCCCGCACGGAATTCAGACACCATGTTCATCGAGACGGAAGCGACGCCCAACCCCGCCACCCTGAAGTTCCTTCCGGGCCAGGACGTGATGGGCGCGCGCGGCACCGCCGACTTCACCCATGCCGAAGCCGCCGCCCGCAGCCCGCTGGCTGAGTCGCTGTTCCGGCTGAATGGCGTCGCCCGCGTATTCCTCGGCGCGGATTTCGTGACCGTGACCAAGGCGGATACGGCCGAATGGCAGGAACTGCGCCCGGTGGTGCTCGGCACCATCATGGAGCACGCCATGGCCGGCCACCCCGTGCTGCTGGGCGAGGATGACGCGGACGAAAGCGAGGATACCGACCCCGCCGACGCCGAGATCGTGGCCCAGATCAAGGAATTGCTCGACACGCGGGTGCGCCCGGCGGTGGCCGGCGATGGCGGCGACATCGTGTTCCGCGGCTTCCGCGAGGGCGTGGTGAAGCTGCGGATGCAGGGCGCCTGCTCTGGCTGCCCCTCCTCCCGTGCCACGCTGAAGCACGGGGTCGAGAATATGCTGCGCCATTACGTGCCGGAGGTTCTCTCGGTAGAGCAGGTCGAGGCCTGACGCCTCCGGTATTTTATTTATCAATAAAGGCCCGCTCGCTGCCGATGTGCGGGCCTTTACTTCGCCTCTTTAGGCCCGAAAAATCAGAATGGTTCCGCTCCGCCATTGGCATCCGTGATGATGTCTATTGCATGAGGCGGATTGGATTTCCCGGCATTTCCGGCTTATCCCTGGTTGCAACGCAACCGATGTGGATAAACGACGGATATGGCCGATACGATTGACAGCGCCTCGCTGGACCAGCTTTTCCTCACCGCGCGGACTGCGAACAAGTGGCAGGACCGGCCGGTGTCGGATGCCAAGCTCCAGGAACTCTACGACCTGCTGAAGATAGCGCCCACCAGTGCCAATGCCAGCCCCGGCCGCTTCGTCTTCATTCGCAGCCAGGAAGCGAAGGAGAAGCTGAGGCCCGCTCTCTCCTCCGGCAACCTCGAGAAGACGATGACGGCCCCGGTGACGGTGATCGTCGCCTATGACACCGCCTTCTACGACAAGCTGCCCTTCCTGTTCCCGCACGCCGACGCCAGGTCCTGGTTCACCAGCAGCCCGGCCTTCGCCGAGCAGACCGCGTTCCGCAACGCCTCGCTGCAGGGCGCCTACCTCATCATGGCGGCCCGCGCCGTCGGCCTGGATACCGGCGCGATGAGCGGCTTCGACAATGCCAAGGTGGATACGGCCTTCCTGGAAGGCACCGGCTGGAAGTCCAACTTCCTGGTCAATCTCGGCTATGGCGACCCCACGGGCACCTTCGAGCGCCTGCCACGCCTGCCCTTCGACGAAGCCGCCCGGATCGTCTGAGCAGCCGCGGGGGGGGGGGAGCCAAGCCGCCCCCTCCCGCCCGGTACCAGTCAGCAAAAAGGCCGGCCAGGATGTCCTGGCCGGCCTTTTCGGTTGGTGTCGTCCGCTCCCTCAAAGGGGGCTGCTCGGCCGTCAGGCGGCCGCGCGGCCGGCCTGTGGGTCGAGGCGGTAGCCGCCGCCCTCGGTCAGCAGCAGGCAGGCGCTGGTCGGGTCGGGCTCGATCTTCTGGCGCAGGCGGTAGAGCTGCGTCTCCAGCGTATGCGTGGTGACGGCGGCGTTGTAGCCCCACACCTCGTTCAGCAGGATCTGCCGCGCCACCGCGCGCCCGCCGGCCCGGTACAGGAACTTCAGGATCGCGGCTTCCTTCTCGGTCAGCCGGATCTTGCGGTTCTTGGCGGACTCCAGCAGCAGCTTGGCCGAAGGGCGGAAAGTATAGGGCCCGATGACGAAGACGGCGTCCTCGCTGTTGTCGAAGACCCGCAACTGGGCGCGCAGGCGCGCCAGCAGCTCCGCCACCCGGAAGGGCTTGGCGATATAATCATTCGCGCCGGCATCCAGGCCGCGCACCACATCCTGCTCCCCATCGGCGCCGGTCAGCATGATGATCGGAATCTTCACGCCCTCCCGCCGCAGGCGCGCGCAAAGCTCGCGGCCATCGCCATCCGGCAGGCCGATATCGAGCAATACGGCGTCGCAACGGGCTTCGGCACCCAGAAGCAGCTCCGCGGCATTGGCTGCGGTATCCGCCTCCAGGGGGGCGAATTCTCCATCCAACGCCAGTTGTTCCGACAAGGTGGCGCGCAGCGCCGCGTCATCGTCTACGATCAGGATCGGCCGCGGGCCGGTCATGATATCTCCCGAAAAAGCCTGTGACTCAACATTTCACTCCAACGCTCAGACGGCACAAGCGTTGCCGACGCCTTTTACAGCCAAGCATGGTGACGCCACGCAGGGCAACCGGCAACCCCCACCTGGGCGGAGCGCGAGAAATCATTGCTTTGACAGGCCACGCGGGGATGGCCAACGGGCAAACCGACGCCACATTGCAGCTTAAGCCCGGTTTCGATGCCGGATACAATGACACGCGCCCGCCACATCCTCCCGCCATGCTGTGGCCCCATGGACCAGAAGAAGCGCCGCGTATCAGTGCCACACGGAAGCGACCATATGACCAGTACAGGCCCCGCGACATCCGCCCTGCACACGGCGAGCGCGAAGGGGGTAGTCCCATTGCACCATCCAGCCCCCGCGCCAGCCCTGGTGCCGGATGCCGCCAGCCTCGCCCTGCGGGGCGTGCACCGCGCCGCCAGCGACCTGCGCCGCGGTACGCCCGTGCTGCTGCATGGCCCCTCCGGCTTCCTGGTGGTGGCGGCGGCGGAGACCGTCAGCGCGCGCGGGCTGGCGGAACTCTCCGCCATGGCGCCCTCGCCACCCCTGCTGCTGCTGGCGGCCAGCCGTGCCGCGGCGGTGCTGCACCGGCCGATCCCGGCCGCGCAGGCCCAGTTGCACTGCGTCGCGGAAACCCCCGTCGCCCTGACCTTGCCGCCCGGGCTGATGGACCCCGCGCGGCTGCGCAGCCTGGCTGACCCGGCGGCCGACCAGTTGCTGCCCGCGATGCCCGACCTCGCGGCCCCGCCGCCCATGGCCTTCGCCGCCATCGCTCTGGCGAAGCTGGCCAGGCTGCTGCCGGCATTGGTGGCCGTGGTGCCGCGCGAGGGCCGGAGCCCTGCCGCCGAGGCCGCCGCGTTGGACCTGCTGGCCTTGCCGGCGGCCGACGTGCTGGCCTACCTCAACACCGCCGCCACCACCCTGACCCGCGTGACCGAGGCCCGCGTGCCGCTGGAGGATGCGCCCGACTCGCGCATTGTCGCCTTCCGCGCCGCCGATGGGGGCATCGAGCACCTCGCCATCCTGGTGGGCGACCCTGAGGCGCTGATGGCCGCCGGCGGGGCGCCGCTGACGCGCGTCCATTCCGAATGCTTCACCGGCGACCTGCTGGGCAGCCTGCGCTGCGATTGCGGCCCGCAGTTGCGCGGGGCCATCCGCCGCATGGCGGAGGAAGGCGCGGGGGTTCTACTGTATCTGGCGCAGGAAGGCCGCGGCATCGGGCTGGTGAACAAGCTGCGCGCCTATACCCTGCAGGACCAGGGGCTGGACACACTGGATGCCAACCGCGCGCTGGGCTACGGCGCCGACGAGCGCGGCTTCCTGGTGGCCGCCACCATGCTGCGGCAGCTTGGCATCCCGCGCGTGCGGCTGCTGACCAACAACCCGGACAAGCTGGCCGGCCTCGTCGCCTGCGGCATCGACGTGGAGGGGCGGGAGCCGCACCGCTTCGCCGCCAATGGCATCAATGACCAGTATCTGGAAACCAAGGCGGCCCGCTTCGGCCACCTGCTGCGATGAGTACGGCCCTGGTCGGTGCCGACGGGCTGCTGCGGCTGCGGGACCGGAGCTTCCGCTGCGCCCTTGGCCGTGGCGGCATCCGCGTGCACAAGGAGGAAGGCGACGGCGCCACCCCGGCGGGGCCGCTGCCGCTGCGCCGCGTGCTCTACCGCGCCGACCGGCTGGCCGCGCCGGTCTGCGCCGTGCCGGTGGAACCCATCGGGGCGCAGGATGGCTGGTGCGACGACCCCGCCGACCGCGCCTATAACCGCCCCGTCCGCCTGCCCTACGAGGGCCGGCACGAGGAGCTGTGGCGCAGCGATTCCATCTATGACATCGTGGGCGTGCTCGGCTGGAACGACGCGCCGGTGGTGAAGGGGCGTGGCAGTGCCATTTTCCTGCATCTGGCACGGCCGGGCTACCCGCCGACCGAAGGCTGCGTCGCCCTCGCCCTGCCGGACCTGCGCGCGCTGCTCGCCATGGGCATCACCGGGCTTGAGGTCGCCTGGCCCTAGGTGGCCGTTCGAGAAATCTGGCGGCTGACGGCACGGCCTGGGTTTGGTGTGCCGGCGCGGAGGGTGGTGCTGGCCCAATGCAGGGACATTGGGCCAGGCCGCCGACAAAGCTGGCGGAAAAGACCGCCGCGATCGACCCGCCAGATTTCTCAAATGGGCTCCCAGGCCGCGGTGGCCCTGGCGCCAGCAGTAAAGCCGCGTCAGGGCGAGTGGGCGGCGGCTTCGGACCGCGCCAGGATCCAGGCGCGGAAGGCCCGCATCGCCGGGGCCTCGGTCCGCGATTTCAGCCAGGTCAGCCAATAGGCGCCCAGCGCGACCTCCGCCGCGAAGGGCCGCGCCAGCCGGCCCTGGCAGAGGTCGTGCTCGAACATCCGCGCCGGCAGCAGGGCGATTCCGGCACCCTGCGCCGCCGCCTCCGCCATGGTCAGGGAGGAATCGAACACAAAGCCGCGGATGGCCGGGCAGGGCAATTCCAGCGTGGCGAACCAGCGCGCCCATTCATCGGCGCGGTAGGAGTGCAGCAGGGTCTCCCGCAGGAGGTCGCCGGGCTGCCGCAGCCGCCGGGCCAGGGCCGGCGCGCAAAGCGGCGAGAACAGCTTCGGCGGGCCGGCCGGGCTGACCGCCTACCTGCGCTCGCTCGGGGATGACGTCACCCGGCTCGACCGCCGGGAAACCGAGCTGAACGAGGCCACGCCTGGCGGCCCGCGCGATACCACCACTCCGGCCGCCATGCTGGAAGCCCTGCGCAAGACCGTGCTTGGCACCGCGCTTTCCGCCGCGTCCCGCGCGCAACTGGCGCCCTGGCTTGTCGCCAACAGGACCGGAGGCAAGCGGCTGCGGGCCGGTGTGCCGGCAGGCTGGCGGGTCGGGGACAAGACGGGCTCGGGCGAGCACAACACGACGAACGATGTGGGCGTGATCTGGCCGCCCGGCCGCGCGCCGGTCATCGTGGCGGTTTATTATACTATTATACCGGATCCCCGGCGCCGGGTGACGAGCGGGACGCGGTTCTGGCGGAGGCCGGGCGGCTCGCGACGGGAATGTGGGGGGGCCCGGCTCCCGCCCCGCGTCCAGGACATCCGGCCGCGAGAGCATGCTCCGTCGCAGGGGCTCACTGCACCCGTGTTAGCGCATTGTTTCTTTGCGTGATTCACGCCTTGCGGTGATTCCACTGAAGCGATCACGTTTGAGCCGTACAGCCGCGAAAACCGAAGGCCGCAGGGCTGGCGGCCGCAGCCACGGGCCACCCGGCTTATCGCCGCTTCCGGCACGGGCCCGGTTCAAACGCCCGCCGGCATAAGCCGTGGTGGTCATTGCCGGGCTGTAAAGGGGGTGGCAGCGCCGGGCTGGGGGGACGTCCGGCGCTGCCATGGCCTCCAGGGGAATGGAGGCCGAGCCACAGCGATCCGGGGAGATCGTGGCTGAGTCGAAGCTTAGGCCGTGCCCTGCGGTTCCCCAAGGATGTTTTCGGAGCAGGCGGTCCCCGGATGCCACACCGTGACATCCGAAGCACACAACCGCAGGTGGTCGCGCGGCGGGGCTATGCCTCTTCCTCCAGGCTTCCCAGCAATGCCACCGCCGTCGCGGACCAGGGCGTTGGCCGGAAGTCGCGGCGCAGGCGGGCCTCCATCTCGGCCAGTTCCGCCGGGTGGGTGATCAGCCGCCGCAGGATGGCCACGGCTTCCAGCACGTTCTCGGGGTCGTGGTAGAGGCAGAAGGGTCCACCCGCCTCCGGCACCGAGGTCGCTGAGGAGGCGATGCAAATTTTGCCGAAGGAAAGGCTCTCCGTCACCGGCAGGCCCCAGCCCTCGTAGTGGGAGGGGAACATCGTGAAGCGGCAGCCGGCATAGAGCGCCGCCAGCTCGGCATCGGTGGGGTCGTCCACCACCACCACCTTGCCGCCGAGCCAGCCGCAATTCTCCAACTGCTGCATCAGGTCCGCCACCATCCAGCCGACATGCCCGGCGAAGACCAGCGTGGGCACCTGCTCCGGCGGCAGGATCTCCAGCAGGCGGCGCCAGGCGCGGAAGGCCAGAAGGTGGTTCTTGCGAGCCTCGATGGTCGAGACCACCAGCACGAAGCCGGGCTGCAGCGCCGCCACCCGGGGGGGCACCCCCGCCGGCCCGCCGGGCAGCGCGGCCGGCCCGTCGCCGAAGCCGGTGCCGATCGGCAGCACCACCACGGGATGCCGCAGCCGCAGCCCCGAAGCCTGCGCGTAACGCTCCAGGTCCCGCGCCGTGGCGCGGGAGATGGCGAAGAAGCGGTCCACCAACGGCATGGTGCTGGCGAACCAGGCCCGGAAGGTGCGCACCAGCCCGGGGTCGCAATATTCCGGCCGCGACAGCGGGATCAGGTCATAGACCAGCATGGCGACGCCCAGGCCGGAGCGCTGCCGCATCCGCCCCAACAGGTCGGCGTAATCGGTGCGGAACCAGGGGGAGCCCAGCACCAGCAGCATGTCACCTGGCTGCGCCGCCTCCGTCAGGTCCTGCCCCACGCTGCCCGGCGCGGGGTCGTTACCGGCCTTGCGGGCGCGCACCAGGCGCAGGGTGGCCTTCAGCGCGCCCTGGCCGGCCCGCAGCCCGGCACGGAGCGCCGCGGTCTGCTGGCGCACCGCCTCGCCCAGCGGGACGCGGATATCGGCCGGCAGGCGGGACGCGATCCGCCGCGTGCGCCCGGCCTTGCCCAGTGGCGGCGGCGGCGCCCAGCGCGTGCCCCCCGCCTGCTGCCCGGTCAGCGAGTGCCCGGTCAGCGAGCCGAACAGCGCCTCCACCTCGGCCCAGGCCACGCTGCGCAGGGTGCCGCGCAGCCGGTCGTGCCGGCAGAAGGCGATCTCGCCGGGGCGCTGGGCGATCAGGGCGCGGTACAACTCGAAGGACAGGCGCTGGATGCCGCTGGGGCGGCGGCTGACCAGTACGTATTCGAACAGGTCCTCGACATCGATCCAGTAGGTCATGCGGCCTCGCCTCCCTGAATCGATCCGCCCCGAATCGGCCTGCCCGTGGGGCAGGCGGTGCCGGAGCCCACGCCGCACCCTGGCGCACGGGCGGGATGACGGCATAGATGCCTGCCGGTGGCAGCCACGCGGACAGAAGGGCGAAGGATCATGCAACGGCCGATACGCGATGCCATGGGCGGTGCCAAGCATGAGCTTAGTCTTTGGTGAGCACCGGCCTGCTGCTGATCGGCGCCGGCGGCCATGGCCGCGCCGTGTTGGAGACCCTGCGCGATTCCGGCTGGCCGGACCCCGTGGGCGTGCTGGATGACGACCCGGCCTCCGCCGGGCTGCCCGGCATCCCGCGGCTCGGGCCCCTGGCGATGGCCGGGGCGCTGCGGGGCCAGGGCATCGGCGCCGCGCATGTCGCGCTGGGCGACAATGCCCGGCGGCGGGCGCTGGGGGATTGGCTGCTCGGCCTCGGCTTCGCGCTGCCGGTGGTGCGGCACCCCTCGGCGGTGGTGGCCGGCACCGCGTGCCTGGGCGCGGGCTGCGTCGTCATGCCGCGCGTCGTGCTGGGCGCCGCGGCGCGGGTGGGCTCTCACGTCATCCTGAACACCGGCTGCATCGTGGAGCATGACGCGCTCCTGGCCGATGCCGTGCATGTCGCGCCCGGCGCGGTGCTGGGCGGCGGCGTGCGGGTGGGCGCGGCCGCGCTGATCGGGCTGGGCTGCGCCATCCGGCCCGGCGTCACAGTCGGCGCGGGGGCAGTGGTGGGCGTCGGCGCCGCCGTGGTGGGGGATGTGGCGGATGGCATGCGCGTCGCCGGCGTGCCGGCCGTGCCGCTGCGCTGAGGCAAGGCGGCCCGCCAGCCACGGCGCCATCGCCCAACGGCGCCGCGCGAAGCGGAAACGCCGGGGCGTGATCGCTTGTGGAATCACCAAATGCCATTACAAAATAACGACATAAAGCGATTACCGTGAGCCTTCGCGAATGCAACCTGCTCTAAGTCAGGGCCTTCGTGGCGGCGGGCGGCAGCATTTTATCCAGCAGGGCATTCACCGCGCCGGGCGCCTCGAACCCCACCCAGTGGCCGGCGCCGGGCACCACGCGCATCGTCACGTCGGGGCGGATGGCATGGAACAGCGCCTCGCGCTCCGCCATGAAGGGGTAAGCGATGGCGTCGCGCTCGCCATAGATGACGTTCAGGGGCGCGCGGACCCCGGGAAGCACGGCGCGCAGGGCACCCTCGGGCACCAGGCCGACGCTGCTCAGGCGGGTATGGTCGCTGTTCCAGGCCTGGATGCGCAGCGCCAGCGCGTCGATTCGCGAAGAGTCGCCGAACATCAGCACCGCGAGGTTGTGGCGGTGGGCGGCGATGCGCTCCTCCCCGGTCTTGCTGCGCACCTTGGCCAGCGGCGTCGGCAGCCGTGGCAGCCCCAGCCCGCCCGCCCCCACCAGCGTGAGGGAGCGCAGCCGCCCGGTATCGCGCGCCGCGACATGGCCGGCGACGATGCCGCCGAAGGAGAATCCGGCGAGGTCGTAGGGTGCATCCGCGCCCACCAGGGCATCCAGTCCGCCTGTGACGATTCCGATGTAATCCCAAAGGTCGATGCCGCGCGGCGGCAGGTCGGATTCGCCCAGGCCCGGCATGTCCGGCGCCAGCACCCGCCGCCCCCGCGCCAGATGGCCGATATTGCGCGCCCAGTGGCGCCAGGAGCCGGAACCGCCATGCAGCAGCACCAGCGGCGGCCCCTCGCCCCAGGCGTGCCAGACCATGCGGCCCTCGCCGCAGGGGGTCTCGTACCGCTCGGCGGCGGCTTCCAGCCGCTCCGTCAGGTCGTCTTCCTGGTCAGCCATGTAGTCAGCCATGGGGGGGGTTTCTCCTTCAGCCGGCGGCGAGGGCGGCCTGGATACGGATTTCCGGAACAGCGGTGATTTCCCACAGCGCGCCGCGCGTCAGCGCGCCAACGAGCCGCAGGCCGGGCACCGGCTGGCCATCGGCGCCGCGCAGCGTGCCATCCGGCCCCGTCACGTCCAGTCCCAGGCCCAGCGGGTCGGGCCTGGCCAGGCCCCGCCGCAGCAGCGCCGGCACCGGCGCGGCCTCGCGCCAGGCGCTGCCGCCATCGGGGCCGGTGCCCAAC
>JAQGHX010000217.1 GCA_028288745.1 Roseomonas sp.
CGCGTGCCACCACCCGTCAGGTGGCCGGCCCGGCCCGGGGCGCCCAGCCCCGCGCGGCGGCGGCGCGGGGCGGTGCCAGCCGGCAGACGGCCAAGGCCAGCAGCCGCGGCAATGCCCGGCGCGAGACCGTGGTGGCCCAGCGCCCGGCGAACGTGACGGACCGTGGCGCCCGGCTGGCCTCCTGGCAAGCCGGCCTGCCGGCGGTGAGTGGCGACCAGCGCGACTGCCCCACCGGCACCATGTCCACCCTGGCCCGTGGGCATGACGACATCGTGCGCTGCATGCCCCTGTAAAGGCTTTCGCGGGGCGGCAAGGCGGGCCGCTTTTTTCGCGGCCCGCGCGGTTCGCCAAGCTGTTTCGTGCCGCGCTGCACCAAACGGCGGCTGGGCCGGCTTGTCGGGGGCGGCGGGCGGGAGTACGAAGCCCGCGCGAGATTCCGGATTTTTCACTCCCCCTCCGCAAGTCCTTCGGGAAGGAACAGCCTATGGCCCGCAAGAAGATTGCGCTGATCGGCGCTGGCAATATCGGTGGCACTCTGGCCCACCTGATCGGCCTCAAGGAACTGGGCGATGTCGTCCTGTTCGACGTGTTCGGCGGCGTGGCGGCGGGCAAGGCGCTCGACATCATGCAGTCCGGCCCGGTGGACGGCTTCGACTGCGCCATGTCGGGCGGCAGCGACTATGCTGCCATCGCCGGTGCCGATGTCATCATCGTCACCGCCGGCTTCCCCCGCCAGCCCGGCATGAGCCGCGACGACCTGGTGGCCAAGAATGCCGGCGTGATCGCGACGGTGGCCGAGGGCATCAAGACCTACGCCCCCAATGCCTTCGTGATCTGCATCACCAACCCGCTCGACGCGATGGTGTATGTGCTGCAGCAGAAGTCGGGCCTGCCGCCGGAAATGGTGGTCGGCATGGCCGGCGTGCTGGATTCCGCGCGCTTCCGCCTGTTCCTGGCGCAGGAATTCAACGTCAGCGTCGAGGACGTGACGGCCTTCGTGCTGGGCGGCCATGGCGACACGATGGTGCCGCTGGTGCGCTATTCCACCGTGGCCGGCATCCCGGTGCCCGACCTGATCAAGATGGGCTGGTCCACGCAGGAGAAGATCGACGCCATCGTGGCGCGCACCGCCAATGGCGGCGGCGAGATCGTCAAGCTGCTGGAAAAGGGTTCCGCCTTCTACGCCCCCGCCGCCGCCGCCATCGCGATGGCCGAGTCCTTCCTGAAGGACAAGAAGCGCGTGCTGCCCGTCGCCGCATGGCTTGACGGCCAGTATGGCGTCTCCGGCCTGTATGTCGGCGTGCCCGTCGTCATCGGCGAGAAGGGCGTGGAGAGGATCGTTGAGGTCGAGTTCACCGAATCCGAATCCGCTGCCTTCAAGAAGTCCTGCGCCGCCGTGCAGGAACTGCTGGACGCGTCCAAAAAGCTGGTAGGCTGACCGCAGATGAATATCCATGAGTATCAGGGCAAGGAACTGCTGCGCCGTTACGGCGTCGCGGTGCTCGAGGGCCATGTGGCCTGGACCGCCGATGAGGCGGTCGAGGCGGCCAAGAAGCTGCCCGGCCCCGTCTATGTCGTGAAGTCGCAGATCCATGCCGGTGGGCGTGGCGCCGGCCGCTTCAAGGAAGACCCGAACGGCAAGGGCGGCGTCCGCGTCGTCAAGTCGATCGAGGAGGTCCGCGCGGCCGCCGAGGCGATGATCGGCAAGACCCTGGTCACCAAGCAGACCGGCGAGGCCGGCAAGCTGGTCAGCCGCGTCTTCATCGAGGATGGCTGCGACATCAAGCGCGAGCTGTATCTCTCGCTGCTGGTCGACCGTGACAGCTCGCGCATCGTCATCATGGCGTCCACCGAGGGCGGCATGGAGATCGAGGAGGTCGCCGAGCACAACCCCGAGAAGATCCTGAAGGCCGTTATCGACCCGGCTTCGGGCATCTCCGGCTTCCATGCCCGCAAGCTGGCCTTCGGGCTGGGCCTGGAAGGCAAGCAGGTCGCGTCCTTCACCAAGTTCGTGACGGCCATGTACAAGGCCTTTGTCGAGCTGGACTGCGCCATCGTCGAGATCAACCCGATCGTCGTGACCGGCGCCGGCGAGATCGTGGCGCTGGACGCCAAGGTCTCCTTCGACGACAGCGCGCTGTTCCGCCACAAGGACCTCGAGGCCCTCCGCGATGACAGCGAGATGGACCCGAAGGAACTGGAAGCGGTCAAGAACGACCTGAACTATGTGGCGCTCGATGGCGAGATCGGCTGCATGGTGAATGGCGCCGGGCTGGCGATGGCCACGATGGACATCATCAAGCTCTACGGTTCCTCGCCCGCCAACTTCCTCGACGTCGGCGGCACCGCGACCGCGGCCCGCGTGACCGAGGCGTTCCGGATCATCACCTCCGACGTCAACGTCAAGGCGATATTGGTCAATATCTTCGGCGGCATCGCCAAGTGCGACATGATCGCCAATGGCATCGTGGAGGCGGCGAAGACGCTGACCCTTTCCGTGCCGCTGGTGGTGCGCCTCGAGGGCACCAATGTCGATCTGGGCAAGAAGATCCTGGCCGAGTCCGGCCTGGCGATCATCCCCGCCGACAACCTGGCCGACGCCGCCGAAAAGGTTGTCGCCGCCGTGAAGGGAGCCAAGTAAATGGCCATCCTCGTCGACGCCACCACGAAGGTGATGACCCAGGGCTTCACCGGCAGCCAGGGCACCTTCCACGCTGAGCAGGGCATCGCCTACGGCTCCACCTATGTGGGTGGCGTGACGCCGGGCAAGGGTGGCCAGACCCACCTGAACCTGCCGGTGTTCAACACCGTGGCCGAATGCGCGGAGCGGACGGGCGCCAATGCCTCCGTCATCTATGTGCCGCCGCCCTTCGCGGCCGACTCCATCCTGGAGGCGATCGACGCCGAGATCCCGCTGATCATCTGCATCACCGAGGGCATCCCGGTGATCGACATGATCCGCGTCAAGCGCGCGCTGGATGGCAGCAAGTCCCGCCTGGTCGGGCCGAACTGCCCGGGCGTGATCACGCCCGGTGCCTGCAAGATCGGCATCATGCCGGGCCACATCTTCCGCCCCGGCTCGGTGGGCATCGTCTCCCGCTCCGGCACCCTGACCTATGAGGCCGTGGCGCAGACCACCGCGGCCAATCTGGGCCAGAGCACCGCGGTCGGCATCGGTGGCGACCCAGTGAAGGGCATGGACTTCACGGAAGTCCTGGAGATGTTCCTGGCCGATCCCGAGACCAAGCAGATCGTCATGATCGGCGAGATCGGTGGCCAGAGCGAGATCCAGGCCGCCGAGTTCCTGGGCCGCGAGAACCGCCCGGGTTCGAAGAACTACAAGCCTGTCGTCGGCTTCATCGCCGGTGTCACCGCCCCTCCTGGCCGCCGCATGGGCCATGCGGGCGCCGTGATCTCGGGCGGCAAGGACACGGCCGAGGCCAAGATGTCCGCCATGCGCGAAGCCGGTATCCACGTGGCCGAGAGCCCCGCGGCGCTGGGCTCGACCATGGTGAAGGCCCTGCGCGGCTGATGCGGCCGGCGGCATCCCTGTCCTTCAGCCCGCGATGCCGGCCCGTGAATCGGGTCGCGCGATCCGGGTGGCTGACATGATGCCGCCATACATTCTATGTTTATGCACGCCGCCCCTATATCAGGGGCGGCGCTGCGTTTTGTGACGTCCGTGATTGAGGAAAGCCACCACGCCCAAGAAGGGGTGGGGTGAGGAGGATCTGATGGCCGGTATCGATATCCTGGCAAGTGCGATGACGGGGGCGAATGCCACCTTCCTCGCCGATCTCTATGCACGCTGGGTGGATCAGCCGGACAGCGTGGACGCTTCCTTCCAGGAGCTGTTCGCGGCGCTGAACGACGATGCCCGCGCCGTCCTGCTGGACGCCACCGGCGCCTCCTGGGCCCCGCGCCCCCGCGGCGGCTTCGCGCCCGAGCCCGAGGCGCCGAAGGCGGACCCCAGGAAGGCCAAGGATGCCTCCGCTGCCGCGGACCCCGCCGCCGCCCGCCAGCAGGTGCTGGATTCAATCCGCGCCCTGATGCTCATCCGCGCCTACCGCGTGCGCGGGCACCTGGAGGCGCAGCTGGACCCGCTGCACCTGCAGCAGCCCAAGTCGCACACGGAGCTGGACCCGAAGGCCTATGGCTTCTCGGATGCCGACCTGGACCGGCCGATCTTCATCGACCGCGTGCTGGGCAAGGAAACGGCCACGCTGCGCGAGATCATCGCCACCTGCCGCGCCAGCTACTGCGGGCCGATCGGCGTCGAGTTCATGCATATCCAGGACCCGGAGCAGAAATCCTGGATCCAGACACGGATCGAGGGCGCGCCCTGGGCCAGCGCCTTCGACGCCGCCGCGCGCCGCGAGATCCTGAAGCAACTGACCGAGGCCGAGGGCTTCGAGGCCTTCTGCGCCAAGAAATACGTCGGCACCAAGCGCTTCGGGCTTGAGGGCGGCGAGGTCACCATCCCCGCCCTGCAGACCATCATCGCCACCGCCGCCGAGCGCGGCGTCGTCGAGATCGCGATCGGTATGCCGCATCGCGGCCGGCTGAACACGCTCGTGAACGTGGTGAAGAAGCCCTACACGAAAATTTTCGCGGAATTCAAGGGCATCTCGGCCAATCCGGACGACGTCCAGGGTTCGGGCGACGTGAAGTACCATCTCGGCACCTCGACCGATATCGAGATCGGCGGGCGGCAGGTCCACCTCTCGCTCCAGCCCAACCCGTCGCACCTGGAAGTCGTCAACCCGGTCGTGGCTGGCACAGTGCGCGCGCGCCAGGACCTGTCGGGCGACACCAAGACCCGCCGGACCGTCATGGGCGTCCTGCTGCATGGCGATGCCGCCTTCGCCGGCCAGGGCGTGGTCTATGAGACGCTGGCGATGAGCCAGCTCATCGGCTACCGCACCGGCGGCACCATTCATGTGGTGGTGAACAACCAGATCGGCTTCACCACGGTCCCGGCCCATGCCTATTCGGGCCTCTATTGCACCGATGTCGCCAAGTCCGTGCAGGCGCCCATCCTGCACGTGAACGGCGACGACCCGGAAGCGGTGGTGTTCTGCTCGCGCCTCGCCGCCGAGTACCGCATGGAGTTCGGCGCCGATATCGTGCTGGACATCGTCTGCTACCGCCGCCACGGCCATAACGAGACGGACGAGCCCGCCTTCACCCAGCCCACGATGTACGCCCGCATCAAGGAAACCCGGACCACCCGTACCTTGTACGCGGAGCGTCTGGCGGCCGCGGGCGCTGTGCCGGCCGAGGACAGCAAGGCGATGCTCGACGCCTTCAATGCCCAGCTCGAAGAAGCCTACCAGGCGGCGCAGACCTTCAAGCCGAACAAGGCCGACTGGCTGGAAGGCCACTGGGCCGGGCTGAAGGCCGCGGGCTCCGACGACGAGGAAAAGGACGACGGCACCGCCGTGGCGCTCGACACGCTGCGCGAGGTGGGCGGCGCCCTGTCCCGCGTGCCGGCCGGTTTCAACGCCAACCCCAAGATCGTGCGCCAGCTCGAGGCCAAGAAGAACGCCATCGAGAGCGGCGAGGGCATCGACTGGGCAACCGGCGAGGCGCTGGCCTTCGGCACCCTGCTGCTGGAAGGCCACCGCGTTCGTCTCTCGGGCGAGGACGTGCAGCGCGGCACCTTCAGCCACCGCCATTGCGTGCTGGTCGACCAGCAGAACCAGGCGGAATACATGCCGCTGAATAACATCCGCGACGACCAGCCGCGGATGGAAGCCTTCAACTCGCTGCTGAGCGAGATGGGCGTGCTCGGCTTCGACTACGGCTATACCCTGGCCGACCCGCAGACGCTGGTGCTGTGGGAAGCGCAGTTCGGCGACTTCGTGAACGGCGCCCAGGTGGTGATCGACCAGTTCATCGCCAGCGCCGAGACCAAGTGGCTGCGCATGTCCGGCCTCGTGATGCTGCTGCCGCATGGCTATGAAGGGCAGGGGCCGGAGCATTCCTCCGCCCGCCTGGAGCGCTGGCTGCAATTGTGCGCCGAGCGCAATATGGCCGTCTGCAACTTCACGACGCCCGCGAACTATTATCACGCGCTGCGCCGCCAGCTGAAGCGCAACTACCGCAAGCCGCTGGTCGTGATGACGCCCAAGTCGCTGCTGCGCCACAAGCTGGCCGTCAGCAGCCTGGCCGATTTCGCCCCCGGCAGCACCTTCCAGACCGTCATCCCCGAGACCGATGCCATCGCGGCGCCGGAGCGGGTGAAGCGCGTCGTGATCTGCACCGGCAAGGTCTACTACGACCTGGTGCAGGAACGCCGCGACAAGGGCGTGCAGGATGTCGCCATCGTGCGGCTGGAGCAGATGCACCCCTTCCCGAAGAAATTGCTGGCGCGGGTGCTGGGCGAGTACAAGAACGCCGAGATCGTCTGGTGCCAGGAGGAGCCCGAGAACATGGGCGCCTGGACCTTCCTCGACCGCAGGATCGAGAACGTCTTGACGGGACTGAACATCAAGGCGAAGCGGCCCGTCTATGCGGGCCGGGCCGAGGCCGCCAGCCCGGCCACCGGTTCCGCCAAGGTTCATCAGCAGCAGCAGGAAGCCCTGGTGCGCTCCGCGCTCGGCCTGTCCTGAGATTACCCCGAGCACGCACCGGTAGAGAGGCAATACGACAGATGACCGAGATCCTGGTTCCGACCCTGGGCGAGAGCGTTTCAACGGCCACCGTGGCCCGCTGGATGAAGAAGGCCGGCGAGGCCGTGGCCGCCGATGAGCCGTTGGTGGAACTGGAGACCGACAAGGTGACGGTGGAGGTCAATGCGCCCTCCGCCGGCGTGCTGGAGGCGATCGCCGCCGATGAGGGCGCCGAGGTCGAGCCGGGCGCGCTGCTCGGCACGATCGCGGCCGGCGACGGCGCCGCCAAGGTTTCCCCCAAGGCGACCGCGAAACCCGATGCGGCCCCCGCCGCTTCCGCCGGGCCGAAGGTGGAAGAGCCCCGTGCCGTCACCGGCCCCGTGGCCGTGCCGGGCGGCGGCCATGCGCCGCTGCCTGCCGCCGCCAAGATGATGACCGAGAACAAGGTCTCGGCCGAGCAGATCGGCGCTGGTTCGGCCAAGGATGGCCGCATCAGCAAGGGCGACGTGCAGTCCTTCCTGGCCCGCCCCGCCACCGAGGCGCCGAAGCCGGCCGCCAAGGCCCCCCGCGCGCTGGAAGGCGGCGAGGAGCGGGTGAAGATGACCCGCCTGCGCAAGGTCATCGCGACCCGCCTGAAGGAGGCGCAGAACACCGCCGCCATGCTGACCACCTTCAACGAGGTGGATATGTCGGCCGTGATGGCGCTGCGCGCCGAGTACAAGGACGCCTTTGAGAAGAAGCTGGGCACCAAGCTCGGCTTCATGTCCTTCTTCGTGAAGGCCTGCGTGGCCGCCCTGAAGGAATTCCCGGCGGTGAACGCCGAGATCGACGGCGACGACGTGGTGTACAAGAACTTCGTGCACATGGGCATCGCGGTCGGTGGCCCGAACGGCCTCGTGGTGCCGGTGGTCAAGAACGCGCAGGACCTGTCCTTCGCGGGGATCGAGAAGGCCGTCTCCGGCTTCGGCCGGAAGGCGCGTGACGGGCAGTTGAAGCTGGACGAGCTTTCGGGCGGCAGCTTCACCCTCACCAATGGCGGCATCTACGGCTCGCTGCTCTCCACCCCGATCCTGAACCCGCCGCAATCGGGCATCCTCGGCATGCATGCCATCAAGGAGCGCGCGATGGTGGTGGGCGGCAAGATCGAGGTGCGCCCGATGATGTACCTGGCGCTCTCCTACGACCACCGCATCGTGGACGGAAAGGAAGCCGTCTCCTTCCTGGTGCGCGTCAAGGAAGGCATCGAGGACCCGCGGCGCCTGCTGCTCGACCTCTAGACCTTTCCTGCCCGGAAGGCTCCGGCGGCGGGGATCGCGCGATGCGCGGCCCCCGCCGTTTTTTTGTGCCCGGTTTTCTGTGCCTCAGGTACGGGGTTTCCACGCCCGGGTCCGCGCATCCGGCGTCGCCCCCTGGTGGCCCATGCCGTGGCGCGGCCGTGGGCAGGTTGCCCCGGAACATGCTTGCATGGCAGCCCGCGCATGGCTTTTCGCACCGCATAAGGCGCCGCGCCCCCTTGCTCCTGCGGCGTTACCGGGCCAGTTTCCCGCCAACGCATTGTCAAGCAGGATCACTGGCTCATGTCCGAGAGCTTCGACGTCATTGTCATCGGTGCCGGCCCTGGCGGCTATGTCTGCGCCATCCGCGCGGCGCAGCTTGGCCTGAAGGTCGCCTGCGTCGAGAAGCGCGACACGCTGGGCGGCACCTGCCTGAATGTCGGCTGCATCCCCTCCAAGGCGATGCTGCAATCCTCGGAGATCTTCGAGGAGACCAAGCACAAGTTCGCCGACCACGGCATCCTGGTCGATGGCGTGAAGCTGGACCTGGCGCGCATGCAGGCGCGCAAGGGCGAGGTGGTCGGCGCCAACGTCAAGGGCGTCGAGTTCCTGTTCAAGAAGAACAAGATCACCTGGCTGAAGGGCGAGGGCCGGATCACCGCGCCCGGCAAGGTCGAGGTCGCGGGCCAGAGCTACGACACCAAAAATATCATCATCGCCACGGGCAGCGAGAGCATGCCGCTGCGCGGTGTCGAGGTGGACGAGAAGCAGATCGTCACCTCCACCGGCGCGCTGGAGCTGGAGAAGGTGCCCGGCCATCTGGTGGTGATCGGCGGCGGGGTGATCGGGCTGGAACTGGGCTCGGTCTGGCGCCGCCTGGGCGCCCAGGTGACGGTGATCGAGTTCCTCGACCGCATCGTGCCCACCATGGATAACGAGGTCGGCAAGCAGTTCGAGCGCATGCTGACCAAGCAGGGCTTCAAGTTCAAGTTGAAGTCCAAGGTGACCGGCGCCGTGAAGACCGCCGAGGGCATTACCCTGACGGTCGAGCCCGCCGCCGGCGGCGCGGCCGAGGAAGTGAAGGCGGATGTCGTGCTGCTCTCCATCGGCCGCCGCGCCTATACCGGCGGCCTGGGGCTGGAGACGGTGGGCGTGGAGGTCGATGAGCGCGGCCGGGTGAAGACGGACCGCCACTTCGCCACCAACGTGCCGGGCATCTACGCCATCGGCGACGTCATCGTGGGCCCGATGCTGGCCCACAAGGCCGAGGACGAGGGTGTGGCGCTGGCCGAGCAACTGGTCGGCCAGGCCGGCCACGTGAATTACGGCGTCATCCCGAGCATCGTCTACACCTGGCCCGAAGTGGCCTCGGTCGGCGAGACGGAGGAGGAGCTGAAGGCGCGCGGCCAGGAGTACAAGTCCGGCAAGTTCCCCTTCATGGCCAATGGCCGCGCCCGCGCGATGGGCGATACCGATGGCTTCGTGAAGATCCTGGCGGACAAGACGACCGACCGGGTGCTGGGCGCGCATATCCTGGGCCCCGATGCCGGCACGTTGATCGCCGAGGTCGCCATCGCCATGGAATTCGGCGCCAGCGCCGAGGACGTGGCCCGCACCTGCCACGCCCACCCGACGCTGAACGAGGCCGTGAAGGAAGCCGCACTCGCCGTGGACGGGCGGGCGCTGCACATCTGATGGTGTGAAGGCCAGGGGGCGCCGCCCCCTGGAACCCCGCTGGGGTGACAGTGTCACCCCAGGCCCCGCCATTCATGCAGGATGGCTTGGTGGTTCCGCCAAGGGTCATCGGCCCTCGGCGACCAAGGCCGAAGCCCTCGTTGCCTCAACGTTTCTGAAGCGCGTTCTCAGCGCCGCGCTTCGGCTTAAAACCCAGATCAAACCTGAAGCGGGGTCCGGGGTCAGCGCCCCTGGCCGGCGCGCTCCGCCTCAGCTGCGCGGATGCGCCTTCTGCCATGTCGCCAGCAGTTGCACCGCGTCCACGCTGGTATAGCGCTGGGTGGTGGAGAGGCTGGCATGGCCCAGCAGTTCCTGGATCGCCCGCAGGTCGGCCCCGGCGCCCAGCAGGTGGGTGGCGAAGGAATGGCGCAATGCGTGCGGCGTCGTGTGCTCCGGCAGGCCC
>JAQGHX010000011.1 GCA_028288745.1 Roseomonas sp.
CCGGCCCCGAGGCCGGTGGCCGCCAGCAGCGCCAGCAGCGCCAGCGCCGCCACCGCCTCGGCCCAGGGCAGCAGGGCGCGGCGGCGGGCCAGCAGCGCGGTGCCCAGGCAGGCGAGCAGGAAACCCGCCAGCGGCAGCGCCACCCCCGCCTGCATCGGCAACGGCACCGGCCGGGGCGTGACGAGGCGGTTGGCCGCGACGGATATCCAGCCCAGCAGGAAAGGCGCGCCGGCCGCCACCGCCGCCAGCAGGGCCGCCGCCGCGGCCTCGCGCGGCACGGGCGCCGCCGGGCTGGCGGCCAGTGCTCCTGTCAGCGGGAGCGGGCGGGCCCGCGCCACGGCCGGTTCAGCCGCCGATGCCCAGGGAGCGAAGATGCGCCTTGGCCACGTCGCGCGGGTTCTGCCCTTCCACGACGATCCTGGAATTCAGCGTCTGCAGCGCCGTCAGGCTCAGCGAGGCGAAGACCGGGTTCAGCCACTCGCCCAGTTGTGGGTTCGCCCGCGCGATCTCGTCCCGCACGCAGGGGGCGGGCTGATACACCATCTGCGCGCCCTTCGGGTCGGCCAGCACCAGCAGGTCCAGCGCCGCGATGGCGCCATCGGTGCCATAGACCATGGCGGCATTGACGCCGTTCAGCTTCTCGGCCGCCGCGCGCATGGTGACCGCCGTGTCGCCGCCGGCCAGCACCAGCAGATTGGCGGGTTCCAGCTTGAAGCCGTAGGTGGACTGGAAGGCCGGCAGCGCCGCCGGGCTTTCCACGAACTCGGCCGAGGCCGCCAGCTTGAAGCTGCTCCGCAGCGGGCCCTTCAGCAGACGGGAGAGGTCCTCCAGGCTGGCCAGGGCCTCGCCGCGCGGGGCGGTGTCGCGGCGGATGGCGATGGCCCAGGTATTGTTGGCGCTGGCCGGTTCCAGCCAGACCACCTTGTTCTTCCCGGCATCAAGCGCGCGGACCCTGGCGGCGGCGGCGGCGGGGTCGCGCCAGGCCGGGTCGCTCTCGATATTGAAGAAGAAGGCGCCGTTGCCGGTATATTCAGGGTAGATGTCGATCTCGCCGGCCAGCAGCGCGCCGCGCACGATGCGCGTCGGCCCCAGTTGCAGCTTGCGGTCCACGCCGAGGCCGCGTGCCTCCAGCACCTGCGCGATCATCTCGCCCAGCAGCGCGCCCTCGGTATCCAGCTTGGAGGACACGACGACGCGACGCCCCTGCGCGCGCGCCGCGGGCGCGGCCAGGGTGGCGGTGGCGGCGAGGCCGGCGCCCCCCAGCAGCAGCGAACGGCGTGTCGTCTTGGGGTGCATCGGGACGGTCTCCGCCAAAGGGTTTGCCGCGAGGCCTTCCATCAAGGCAGAAAACGCCGATTCGTTGCAACTGCGGCGGGGGGGGCGTGCCCCTGTTCCGCGTCGCAGCCGGAACCGGGGCGGGCCGCCCGCCCTATCCCCCGAAGGCCGCCGCCGCGCCATAGAGGCCAGGCTGCGGGTGGCTGATCAGCCGCACCGGGATGGAGCGCATCAGCCCTTCCATCCGCCCCTTGGCCACGAAGCAGCGCGCGAAGCCCGAGGCACCCAGCCGGTCCGCCACCCGCAGGCCCAGCCCGCCGGCCAGCACCACGGCACTGGCCCCATGCGCCAGCGCCATGTCGCCCGCCACGGCGCCGAAGCTCATGCAAAACCGTTCCAGCGCCGCCTCGGCCAGCGGGTCGCGGCCGGAGACCGCGAGGTCCCACATCGCCTTGTCATCCATCGGCGCGACGCTGCGCCCCTCCATCTCGGCCAGCGTCTCGTACAGCGCCAGCAGGCCGGCGCCGGAGACGACGCGCTCGGCCGAGACACGGCCGAACCGCCGCCGCAGGCGCCGCAGCAGCAGATCGTCCACCTCGTCCAGCGGGGCGAAGCCGGTGTGGCTGCCCTCGCATTCCACGATCAGGCAGCGCCCGCCCCGCCGCACCACCTGCGCGACGCCGAGCCCGGTTCCGGGGCCGATGACGCTGATAATGCCCTCCTCCGGCAGGTCCCCCCCGGGCCCGGCGACATAGGCCAGGTGCTCCGGACCCAGTTGCGCCACCGCGTGGCCCACGGCGCCGAAATCATTGACCAGCACGTAGCGGTCCACGCCCAGTTCGGCCGGGAGCAGGCCAGGCTGGATGGTCCAGGGATTGTTGGTCAGCTTCAGCACGCCGGTCCCGACCGGGCAGGCGACGGCGATGGCGGCCCGCCGCGGCAGGGGCCGCCCGGTATCCCGCGCGAAGGCGTGCCAGGCGCCGGCCAGCCCGGCATGGTCGGCGGTCTTCATCACCACCGCCGCGCCCAGCGAGACCACCCGCCCCGTTTCCACCCGCGCCAGGGCGAAGCGCGCATAGGTGCCGCCGATATCGACGACCACGATCTCCACGGCGCTCATGCCGCTGTCCAGCCGGCCATTGTCCTGCCTCCCCGCATGGCCGCCCGCCGCGCCATGGCGCGCGGGCTTCCTTCGCCGACTACCAGACCCCGGCCTCCGCCGCCATCGCGGCCGGATGGTGGCGGGCCACCGCCCATGGCCGCAGGCACGGCCGCGCGGCCGGCGGACCCGGAGTCGACTCGCCCCCCGCAATGCAGCATCCTGGCCACCCGCCGCCGCCATCCCACCCCTGGCGTCCCGTTCCGCACCCAGCGAGACCCACCGCCCATGGCCCGGATTCTGCCTGTCCCCTCCTTCGACTGCGTGGTCTTCGGCGCCACCGGCGACCTGACGATGCGAAAGCTGCTGCCCTCGCTCTACAATCGCTTCCGCGACAGGCAGTTCGGCACCGACAGCCGCATCATCGCCGCTGCCCGGGGCGCGCTGACGGCCGACGAGTATCGCGGCCGGGCGGAAGCCGCGCTGCGCCTGCACGTGCCCCCCGACTCGCTGGAACCCGACACGGTGGCGCAGTTCCTGCGGCTGCTGCACTACAGCCAGGTGGACGGCGCCGGCGACACGGGGTGGAAGGCACTGGTGGACGACCTTGACACCCGCCCGGCCCAGGTGCGGCCCTTCTACCTGGCGACCTCGCCCGACCTGTATGGTTCCATCTGCGCAAGGCTGGCGGCGCAGGGCGGCATCCACCCGCTGTCGCGCGTGGTGCTGGAGAAGCCGCTGGGCCGCGACCTGGCCTCCGCACGCGCCATCAACGAGGCGGTGGGCGCGGTGGTGCCGGAAGCGCAGATCTTCCGCATCGACCACTACCTGGGCAAGGAGACGGTGCAGAACCTGCTGGCGCTGCGCTTCGCCAACCCGATCTTCCAACGGCTGTGGAATGCCGACGTCATCGACCATGTGCAGATCACGGTGGCCGAGACGGTGGGGGTCGAGGGCCGCGGCGGCTATTACGACAGGTCCGGCGCGCTGCGCGACATGGTGCAGAACCACATGCTGCAACTGCTGTGCCTGCTGGCGATGGAAAGCCCCGTCTCGCTGGATGCCGATGCGGTGCGCGACGAGAAACTGAAGGTGCTGCGCGCCCTGAAGCCGATCGCGCCGCGGGAGGCCGCGCATTTCGCCATCCGTGGCCAGTACGGCGCCGGCGCCGTGGAAGGCCACCCTGTGCCGGGCTACCTGGCCGACCTGGGCATGGCGGGCGAAGGGCTGACGGAAACCTTCGTGGCGCTGAAGGCGCAGGTGAATTCCTGGCGCTGGGCCAGCGTGCCCTTCTACATGCGCACCGGCAAGCGCCTGCCGCGCAAGGTGTCGGAGATCATGGTGCAGTTCCGCACCCCGCCCTTTTCCATCTTCCCCGCCGAGCCCACGGACCAGCCCAACCGCCTGCTGATCCGCCTGCAGCCGGAGGAAGGTATCCGGCTGGACATGATGACCAAGGAACCCGGCCCCGGCGGGCTGCGCCTGCGGCCCACGGGCCTCGACATCTCCTTCGAGAAGACCTTCGGCCAGCGCTACCCCGATGCCTATGAGCGCCTGCTGATGGACGTGGTGCGCGGCAACCAGACCCTGTTCATGCGCCGCGACGAGGTGGAGGCGGCCTGGACCTGGGTGCAGCCGCTGCTGGACGCCTGGGCCGACAAACCCGAGGCCCCCCGCCCCTACCCCGCCGGCTCCTGGGGCCCCACCGCCGCGATCGCGCTGATCGAGCGTGACGGGCGGACGTGGTACGAATAGGCGGGTTTTCTGACATCCGGCCGTGTGGGGATCGCCCCCGGCAGTTCCGGCTGTCCTTGAAGCCCTCAGCAAACTCCGCACGCCATTCCAACCCCCTTGAAGAGCCGGATGCCGCTTCCCAACTTGCGGTTCCGCAGCAACAACCGAAAGGAGGTGATCCAGTGTCTCATTGTTTGATGTCGGCCTCGGCAGCCCAGGCCTGGATGTCCTCGACGCGGGTTCGCGTCGCGGCCTGAAATCCTCGCCGGGCGGCCAAGGCCCGCGGACAATGCCGGGCCCGGAAACGGGCCACAAACAGAGAAGGCTCCGGGGGCAACCCCGGAGCCTTCTTCATGCCGGGACCTTTCGGCCCCGGCGTCGCTAATGCCGAAATCTCAGCCCAGGCGGGCCTTGAGATCCTTGGCAGGCTTGAATTTCACGGACTTGCTGGCCGCGATGTCCACTTCCTCGCCAGTGGCGGGGTTGCGGCCCTTACGGGCAGCGCGAGCGCTGATGGCGAAGCTGCCGAAGCCTGCGAGGCGAACCTCACGACCCTCGCCCAACGCATCGCCCAGAGCGCCCAGCACGGCCTTGAGCGCGGCATCGGCCTGCGTCTTGGGCATGTTGGTCGCGGTGGCGACGCTGTCGATCAGGTCCTGGCGGCTCAGCGGGCGGGTTTGATCGCTCAAAGGAATTCTCCAACTCGGATAGAGCGCGCAGCAGAGGCACGGCCGCCCCCCTCAGGTCAAGCGGGGGCAAGGCGTTTGTGACCACTTATCCCCCGCCAGGGGTGCATAAAACTGTCACGCAAACCAAATTCGACTGTCACATCTCCGCGCTAACTGCCGCCCCACAACACCAGGGGGTGCAGTTCGTGACGGGTATCCGAATCCAGTCAGTCACCAAGCGCTTCGGCGCCACGCCTGTCCTGCGCGGCGTGTCGCTGGATGTGGCGGCCGGCGAATTCGTGGCGCTCGTCGGCCCTTCGGGCTGCGGCAAGACCACACTGATGCGCATCGTCGCCGGCATCGAGCAGGCGGATGGCGGCGGCATCGCCATCGGCGGGCGGGACGTGACGCGCCTGCGCGCCGCCGACCGCGACGTGGCCATGGTGTTCCAGTCCTACGCCCTCTACCCCCATCTGAGCGTGGCCGAGAACATCACGGTGCCGCTGGCCATGCGCCGCCTCAGTGCCTGGCAGCGGCTGCCCCTGCTGGGGCGCTTCCTGCCCGGCACCGCCCGCGCGGCGGAGGGCATGGCGCGCGACGTGCGCACGGCCGCCGAGGCGCTGGGCCTGCGCCCGCTGCTGGACCGCCGCCCGGCGCAGCTCTCGGGCGGGCAGCGGCAGCGGGTGGCGCTGGCCCGTGCCATCGTCCGCCGCCCCAGCGCCTTCCTGATGGACGAGCCGCTCTCCAACCTCGATGCCAGCCTGCGGGTGCAGACGCGGCGGGAGATCGTGGAGATCCACCGCCTGGCCGGCGCCGCCACCCTCTATGTCACCCACGACCAGTCCGAGGCCCTGACCATGGCCGACCGCGTGGCGGTGATGCAGGGCGGCGAGCTTTTGCAGGTGGCGACGCCCGAAGCCATCTACGCCGACCCGGTGGACCTGCGGGTCGCGACCTTCATCGGCTCGCCCCGCATCAACACCCTGCCGGCCGAGACCGGCGCCGACGGCATGGTGCGGGTGGCGGGCCACCCGGTGGGACTGTGGGGCGCGAGCCCCGGCCCCGTGACCCTGGCCATCCGCCCGGAGGACCTGCTGCCCGCCGGGCACGGCCTGCCTGCCCTGGCCGAGGCTGTGGAATTCCTGGGCGAGAGCCTGCTGCTGCACGCCCGGCACGAGGCCACCGGCACCCCCCTGGTGCTGCGCCTGCCGCCCGAGGCGCGGCCCGACCTGCCCGCCTCCGGCAGCCACTTCCACCTGCAATTCGACACCAGCCGGGCGCTGCTCTTCGGCGCTGGCGGCAAGCGCGTCGGCGCCACCGCCTTATCGGGGGAGGCCGTCCTTGTCTGACATGGCCCTGCCGGCGGCGGCCGGCGCCCGCGCGCCGCTGGGCGAGGCCTTCGCCGCCTGGATGCTCTCGGCGCCGGCGATCCTGGCCTATTTTCTGATGCTGTTGCTGCCGACGCTCGCCACCGTGGCGCTGGCCTTCACCGATTACGAACTGGGCGCGGACGGGCTGCACTGGATCGGCTTCGAGAATTTCGCCGAATTGCTGCGCGACCGCGCCTTCGCGACATCCCTGCGCAACACGCTCGTCTATGTCGGGCTGGTGACGCCGGGTTCCATCCTGGGCGCGCTGGCGCTGGCGCTGCTGATCGAGGCCGGCACACGCGGGCGCACCTTCTTCCGGGCCGTGTTCTTCCTGCCGGTGGTGTCGCTGACGGTGGCGATGGCGGCGGCCTGGCAATACCTGCTGCACCCCACCATCGGCCCGCTGAACGCCATGCTGCACAGCATCGGCGCCGGCCAGCCGGAATGGCTTTCCTCCAGTTCCACCGTGA
Source organism: Roseomonas sp. (assembly GCA_028288745.1). Lineage (GTDB taxonomy): Bacteria > Pseudomonadota > Alphaproteobacteria > Acetobacterales > Acetobacteraceae > Pseudoroseomonas. The sequence goes on from JAQGHX010000011.1 coordinate 6,617, forward strand.
TGCTTTCGCTCTCCGCCATCGGCATCTGGGAGAATCTTGGCTTCAATCTGGTGCTGTTCCTGGCGGGGCTCACCGCCATCCCGCGCGAGTTGTACTCGGCCGCCGAGGTCGATGGCGCGCGGTCGGCCTGGGAGCGCTTCCGGCTGGTGACATGGCCGATGCTGGGCCCGACCACGCTGTTCGTGCTGACCATCACCATGATCCGCGCCGTGCGGGTGTTCGATACCGTGGCGGTGCTGACCCAGGGCGGTCCCAACAAGGCGTCCCAGGTGCTGCTCTACACCATGTACGAAGAAGGTTTCACCTATTTCCGCCTGGGCTATTCGGCGGCGATCACGCTGGTCTTCCTGGCCATCGTGCTGGCGCTGATGTGGCTGCAGACCAAGGTTCTGGACAAGCGGGTGCATTATGTCTGAACGCGCCATCCCCCTGCACCGCGACGCCCCGCGCCTGCTGCTGCTGGCCGCCATCGGGCTGCTGATGCTGATGCCGTATATCTGGATGGTCGCGGCCAGCATGAAGCCGCTGGACGAAATTTTCCGTGCCTCACTCTCGCTGCTTCCAAAACGCTTCCACGGCATCGAGAATTACGGAAAGGTTTTTTCCAGTATCCCGGTGGGCCGTTATCTCTGGAACGGGCTGGTCGTCTGCGGCGGCATCCTGTTCTTCCAGCTGCTCTTCGCCGTGCCCGCCGGCTATGCGCTGGCGAAACTGCGCTTCCCGGGCCGCGATCTGGTGTTCGGCGCCGTGATGCTTGGCCTGCTGGTGCCGCCGCATGTGCCGGCGCTGCCGCTCTATGTCGCCTTCAGCCAGATGGGCCTGCTGAACACCTACACCGCGCTGATCGCGCCCTTCACCATTTCCGTCTTCGCCGTCTTCCTGTTCCGCCAGTTCTTCCGCTCGCTGCCGGACGACCTGATCCACGCGGCGCGGCTGGACGGCATGGGCGAGATGACCATCGTCTGGCGCGTCGTGCTGCCCAATACCTGGCCCGCCGCCACGGCTTTTTCCATCTTCTCCGTCGTCGCGCACTGGAACGACCTCTTTTGGCCGCTGATCGTCGTCAGCGACACCAGCCATGCGACTCCCGCCCTCGGCGTGCTGTTCTTCCGCTCCGCCGAGGCGGGCGACGATTTCGGCGCGCTGATGGCCGCCGCCGTCATCATGACGGCCCCCCTCGTCATTGCCTTCCTGCTGGCGCAACGCCGGTTTGTCGAAGGCATCGCCACCACCGGCCTCAAAGGTTGAACCCCATGACCGCCTTCACCCGCCGCGCCGCCTTCGCCCTGCCCGCCGCCCTCGCCTTGCCCGCCCTGGCGCGCGCCCAGGGCGCGGCCGAGATCACGGTCCATTACGCCCAGCCCAACATCTACAAGGAAAGCTACGACGCCATCCTGGCCGGCTTCGCGAAGCGCGAGCCGAATATCCGCGTCAACTTCGTCACCACGCCGAATTACGAGGAAGGCGCTCAGCTTTTGCTGCGCCAGTCCGCGACGGGGCAATTGCCCGACCTCTCCTACCAGGGCTTCAACCGCCTGCGCATCTTCGCAGAGCGCGGCATCGCACAGGACCTCGCGCCCCTGCTGAAGCAGGAAGCCGCCGACCCCGCCACGTTGGGCTATTCGAAGAACCTGCTGGGCCTGGCGCAGTTCGGCGGCATGCAGGCCGGCCTCGCCTACGCCGCCTCCAACCCCGTCTGCTACTACAATGCAGACCTGGTGAAGCGCGCCGGCGGCGACCCCGAAAACTTCCCCGGGGACTGGGACGGCGTGCTGGCGCTGGCCGCCAAAATCGACGCGCTGGGCGACGGTATCGACGGTCTCTGGTACACCTGGAACGGCGACGACTGGATGTTCTCCGCCCTTCTCTTCGGCCATGGCGGCCGTATGCTGAATGACGACGAGACCGATGTCGCCTTCGCCGGCCCCGAGGGCCTCGCCTCCCTCACGCTGCTGCAGCGGATGGTGAAGCAGGCGGGCATGCCCAACCTCACCGCCGTCGCGGCGCGGCAGGCCTTCGCCGCCGGCAAGCTGGGCATGATCTTTCAGACCACGGCGCTGGTGCGCGGCACCGCCGCCGGCGTCGGCAACAACTTTGCCCTGCGCACAACCGGCATGCCGGTGATCGACCCGGTGAAGGGCCGCCTGCCCACCGGCGGCGCCGCCGGCATGCTCACCGCCAAGGACCCCGCGAAGCGCGCGGCGGCGATGAAGTTCCTGCGCTATTCCACCGGCCCCGAGGGCCAGGCGATGATGGTCAAGGCCAGCGGCTACCTGCCCTGCAACCAGATCGCCATCGACGACCCGCAATATCTCGGCGCCTTCTACCGCGAGAACCCGCTTTTCGTCGCCTCGGTCAAGCAGATCCCGATATCGGTCCCCTGGTACGCCTTCCCCGGCACCAACAGCGTGCGCGTGACGCAGACCATGGTGGATAACCAGGCCCGCATCGTCGAAGGTACGGCAACGCCGGAGCAGGCGATGGCCGATATGGCCAGCGAGGTCCGCCGCCTGCTGCCGCGCCGGAGCTGATGCCATGACCTTCCGCGTCGCCCAGATCAGCGACACCCACCTGTCGGAACGCCATCCCGGCTTCACGGCGAATTTCGACGCGCTGGTGGAACACCTGCGCGCCGCGAAGCCGGACCTCGTGGTGCATACCGGCGATGTCTCGGCGCATGGCGAACTCGCTGGCGACGACCTGCGCTTCGCGAAGCGCAAGCTGGATGCGATGGGGATGGACTATCTCGCCATCCCCGGCAACCACGATGTCGGCAACGACCCCGGCCTGGGCGAGACCCCGGCCAATGCCGAGCGGCTCGCCCGCTGGAAGGACGTGTTCGGCCACGACCATTTCGTGCGGGACGTGCCGGGCTGGCGGCTGATCGGCCTCGACACGCTGATCACCACCACTGACCTGCCGGAGGCCGAGGCGCAGTTTCAGAACCTGGCCTGCGCGCTGGAAGGCGCGGAAGGCCGCTCGGCCGGGCTGTTCCTGCACAAGCCGCTCTGCGAGGAGGCGATGGCGGAGGAGGTCATCACCTACTGGTCCGTGCAGCCCGGCCCGCGCCGCCGGATGCTGGACCTGCTGGCCGAATACCCGCCGGCCTTCGTCGCCTCCGGCCATGTGCACCAGTGGCGGGACCGGGGCGTGGTGGAAGGGCTGCGGCAGGTCTGGGCCCCCGCCACCGCCTTCATCGTGGGCGATACCTGGCAGCACCGCACGGCGGGCGCCGGCAAGCCGGTGGGCTATGTCGAGCACCTGCTGCACGCCGATGGCCGCCACGAATGCAGGCTGGTCCAGCCGGCGGGCATGGCGACCCACGACCTGGGCCTGCTGCCCGGCATCTACGCGCCGATGCGCCGGCTGGCGGCCTGAAGCGCAGCACGGGCCGGGGCGGGCATCCCCCCGGTCCTCGCGCCCGCCGCCCTGCCCTCAGCGGTAGAGCAGGATGTAGTTCATCGTGAAGTCCATGGTCATGGTGTCGCCCTCCATGTCCGGCGTGAAGCGCGGCACCACCTGGCCCCGGAAAATCGACTGCAACCCGGCATTGAGCCAGACCGAGCCCGACGGCCCCGTCAGTTCCACCGACCGCACCTGCCCGCCGCGCTCGATCACCACGCGCACCCTGACGGGCCCGTCATCGCCATTCTGCGCCGCCTGCCGCGGGTAGAACTTGCGCTGGCCCACCCATTCCATGAAGGCGCCGGCCCAGCTTCCCGTGGGCTGCGCACCGGCCACATGGCTCATGTTGCTGCCCAGGTTCTGCCGCGCGGGCGCGCTGCGCCGGGCCGGCACGGCGCCCATACTGAGGTCCAGGCTGCCCGGCGGCCGCGCGGCGCGCGGCGAGGCGCGGGGTGGCGCGAAGGCCACCG
>JAQGHX010000033.1 GCA_028288745.1 Roseomonas sp.
CGGCGCGCCATCCTCGGCCGGCTGTTCGTGCATCTCATCGCACCGATCCGATGTCCGCACTGCCGACGCAGGTTTCTGCCGCCACCTTCTAAAGTGCCCAGGTAGTGCTAGAGGGTGTTATGGATTACCTGTAAGATACTGATTTTGCGACGCTTTTCCGCAGGCGCCTTGATTAGAAAGCAAGCAAAAACAGGGTCTTGCACCGAGGTCCATAAAACCCTCCAGCTGTCGCTTGCGGTGCCGACGGCGGCGGCGCTAGTTTATGCGAAATTTCATGATTGGACGCCAGCGCCATGCCGGACCTCACCCCCCGCCTGCGCCGGGCCACGAACTGGGCGGATCTCGACCGGTTGTTGCCCGCCCTGGGCCATCTGTCCGGCAAGGAAGCCACGGCACTGGCGGGGGCCATGCTCCGTGCATCGCAGCCCGGCGGGGCGGGGCTGGCGCTGAACCCGGCCGTGCTGGGGCGCGTGGCGGCCCGGCTGGATGCGCTCGACCAGCGGCTGGAGCATCCTGGCTGGCAGGACGTTGCCGCCGCCCTGGCGCAGGCGGCCCCGGGCGCGCTGGGGCGGGGCGAACTGGTGCCGGCCCTGGCGGCCGTAGCCGCCCTGCGCATCGGCCATGGCCACGCGGCGGCGATGCGCTGGCTGCTTTCCACCGTGCCGGCCCTGCCGGGCACCGCCCCGATGGACACCGCCCTGCACGATGCTCTGTGGCGGCTGGACCTGCTGCGTGGCGCGGGCGACATGGGCGGCTGGGCGGCCGGCCTGCCGCCGCGCCAGGCGCCCCGCGCGCTGGCGCTGCTGGGCCTGATGGCGCGGCGGCCCATGGCCTACAGCCAGATGCTGGTCGAGGAACTGGCCCTGCCCTGGATGGAGCGGGCCGCCGCCACCGGCGATGCCGAAAGTGCCCTGGGCCTGGAGGGGCTGCTGATCGAACATTGGCTGAAGCGCGATGAATCCGAGGATCATTACGCCCGCTGGATCGGCCGCTGGTCGCCGCTGCTGGCGGGGCTGGGGCAGGCGGCGCGGCGGGAGGCGCCGCCTCTGCCGGCGCCTGCCCCGCCACCACCGGCCCAGGCGGCACCGCGCCGCCTCGCCTTCATCGTCCATAACGGCGTGCTGCTGGCGCATACCGAGGTCCTGCTGATGGCGCTGGAGCGGCTGAAAACCCGTGGCGATGCGGGCTTCGTGCCACAGGTCTGGACGCTGGGGGGCATGGATGCGCGCTTCCGGCAGGCTTTCACGGCGGCCGGCGCCGAATTGCGCAGCCTGCAGGACCTCTGCCCCGGCCAGGGCTTCGTCGGCCGCCTGCACCGGCTGCGGCGGGAACTGGCGGCGGAAGGGTGCGGCGCCGCCATCTGGCTCTGCCTGCCGCACCTGCTGAGCTACGCGGCGGGCCTGGGCATCGCGCCGCGCCTGGGCTGGTGGTCGCTGAAATACCACCCGCCGCTCGCTGGCCCGGACCTGCGGCTCTGCCAGGCGGGCGGCGAGCCGATGGCGCCCGTCACCATCCGGGGCCAGGGCTGGCATGTGCTGCCCCTCGCCTTCCCCGCTGTGCCCCCGGGGCCGGCGGCACAGGCCGAGGCCGCGCGGCAGCGTGCCACGATGCCTGAGGGATGCGTCGTGCTCTCCACCGTGATGCGCGCCGACAAGCTGGATTCGCCTGGCTTCTGGGACACGGCGGCCGCCATCCTGCAGCGGGCGCCACGGGCGATCTGGCGCTATGCCGGGCAGCACGATCTGCCGGGCCTGCGCGCCTGCCTGGAACGGCATGGCGTCGCTGACCGCGCGGTCTTCAGCGGCTGGGTCGACCCGGCGGTGGAAGCGGCGCTGGCGGACATCTATCTCGATGGCTGGCCCGCCGGCTCCGGGGCCACGGCGGCGCAGGCCATGGCCGCCGGCATCCCCTATGTCTTCCACGCGGCGGGGGCGGAGATGGACGGGCCATCCGGTGTGATGGACACGCTCTGGCTGGTGCCGCGCCGGCGCGGTGCTCTGGGACCGGCGGCCGAGGCACGCTTCCTGGCGCCCTTCGCCGAGGGCGAAACCTCGCTGCTGCGGATTCCGCGCAGCGCGGAGGCGCAGATCGGATGGGCGCTGGACCTGATCGCGGACCCGGCGCTGCGCCACCGCACCGGCGCCGCCTATGCCCGCTTCGCGGCGGCTTCCGTTTGCAATCCGGACGGCTTGGCGGAAGGGTTGCGGCGCGCGGCGGCGGCGCTGCTCGATGCGGCGCCGGTTCATGCGAATAATCATTGCATGGAGGACCTGGCGGCGCGATCATGATCTTCCCGCGACGCCCGCCAGACTTGGCGCCGTCCGCAGCGAAATGCGAAAAATCAATATGGTCACCATGCCCGAGACCGGCCGGCAACAGCTTTCAGGATTCGTGCTTCCCCACCCCCTGCTGGCGCCGTGCCACGCGCCGGCGGTGGGTGCCGAACTGCTGGCCGATGCCTTCCTGCCGGATGACGCGCCCGATCTCTTCAACCGCGCCGCGTTCCACCGGCTGCACCGGCACCGCTTCAC
>JAQGHX010000044.1 GCA_028288745.1 Roseomonas sp.
GCCGGCCGGCGGCCGCCACCTCGGGGCCCAGCAGTTCCAGCCGCTCCACCGTCATGCGCCAGGCGGGGCCGGCAATGCTGACGGCGCCCAGCACCCTGCCCTCGCCATCCAGGACCGGCGCGCCGACGCAGCGGGTGCCCAGCGCGATCTCCTCGTCATCGGTCGCGAAGCCGCGGGCGCGCACGATGCGCAGGGCGGCGGCCAGCCGGCGGCGGTCGGTCAGCGTGTGCGGGGTCATCGGCTTCAGCGGCAGGCGCTTCAACAGGGCGTCGCGCTCCGCCTCCGGCAGGAAGGCGAGGATGGCCTTGCCCTGGCTGGTGCAATGCAGCGGCTTGCGCTCGCCCAGCCGCGCGGCGGAGCGGCGCTCATGCGCGCCCTCGTACTTGCCGAGCGAGAGCACGTCCCGCCCCTCCAGCGCCGCCACATAGGCGGTCTCGCCCGTCATGTCGCGCAACTGCCGCAATTCAGGCGCGGCGGCGGCCGGCAGGTTGGGGGTGGACCAGACGCCCTGCGCCATTTCCAGCAGCCGGAAGCCCAGCGAATAGACCCGTCGCGCGGGGTCCTGCCGCAGCAGGCCGCGCGCCACCAGTCCCGCCAGGATGCGGTAGAGCGTGGTGCGCGGCAGGCCGAGCCGGGCCGCGAGTTCGGCCTGCCCGATGCCGTCGCGTTGGGCGGCGACCGCGTCCAGCACGTCGCAGGCCTTGGCCAACAGGGCGGCGCCATCCATGCGCGCCGAGGGGCCGATATGGTCTTGATGATCCATGATGTGGGACACTAGGCAGGATCGGGCCAAACCGGAAGGCCCGGCGGGCGATCCCGCGTTGACCCTTGACCGGCGCCTGACCCAGTGTCGCGGCAATGCCGGGCAACCGCTCGTAAGCCCCGCCTCGCCTGGAGGAGACAATCATGGCCCGACAGCCGGATATCGCCATCACCCCCGAGATGCTGGCGCGCTTTGCTCGCATCAGCAGCGGGACCCTCACCACCGAATTGTTCCGCCGCGGATTCAAGCAATGCTTCCTGGTTGGGCTGAAGCCGCTGAACCCGGCCGTGAAGCCCTTCGCCGGCGAGGCCTTCACCATGCGCTTCATCCCGGCGCGCGAGGATATCGAGACCTACGGCACGCTGACGCCCGTGCCCAACGAGGACAACCTGCAATGGGTGGGCGTCGAGCAGATCGGCCCCAACCAGGTCATGGTGATCGACAGCAACCGTGACCCGCGCGCGGCCTCGATGGGCAACATGCTGCTGACGCGCATGATGGTGCGCGGCGCGGCCGGCGTGGTCACGGACGGCTCCTTCCGCGACGGGGTCGAGATCGCCGGGATGGACTTTCCCGCCTATGCCCAGGCGGTCGTGGCCTCTACCCGCCTGTCCTACCACCATGTCGCCGACCTGAACGTGCCGATCGGCTGTGCCGGCGTCGCCGTCTATCCGGGCGACATCGTGGTGGGCGACCCGGACGGCATCACCGTCGTACCCCGCCATGTGGCGCCCGAGATCCTGGAAGCCTGCGAGAAGCGCGACGCGCTGGAGAATTATCTCGCGGTGCGCATCCGTGCCGGGGAGGCGCTGTGGGGCGTGTACCCCCCCACCGAGCAGACCCGCGCCGACTACGCCGCCTGGCTCGCGGCCGGCGGACAGGAGGAGGACATCCCCCGTATCCGCGCCCCCCAGGCGATCGCGGAGTGAGCGGCATGGACAAGCGCGAGGCGATGATCCGACACTATTTCGACATGTGCAACGCGGGTGATGTCGATGGGCTGGTGGCCTGTTTCACGCCGGATGCCGTGCATTACTTCCCACCGGGCCTGCCCGGGGCGCCATGGCGCGGGGCGGAAGCCATCGCCAAGGGCTGGGTGTGGTGCGTGCGGGAACTGGGCAGCCAGTGGACCATCGAGCGGATCATGCTGGCCGAGGGCGGCGCGCCCGAGGCGGTGATCGAATGGACCCACTGGAAACGTAAGAAAAACAGCGCACTGCGCGGCGACGAGTGGTACCGTTTCGACCCCGAGAGCGGGAAGATCAGCGAAATCCGCGCCTATTATGCCGCCCCGGCCTCGAAAGACGTGCCGATCGACGAGTTGCACGAGTTCGACTATGCGGGGCGGGGGTACGCGCTAAAGCCCTGACCTCTCAGGCGGGACCTGTGCTGCGCCGCAGGGGGAGGCCCGCCCATTATCGCCCTGGCCGGCCACACCACCGGCAGGGGCGCCACGACATTGTATTCCGGGCGCTTGGCCGGCCCCGCGCGGGGAGGAGGCTTTCGAGCACGCCGCCGACCGCGGGCACCGTCACCCCGTCATCAATATTCCTTTAAATTCAGGTTTATGGAATCTCAAGCTCAAGCCGGCAGCCATGATCTCCCACCGGCCATTCTCGATTTGGAAGCAAGAGACGGAGCGCCGCCGCGTCCCCGCCCCTCTACATCCGGCTGACCGGAGACCAGATGAGAGGGAGGCAAAGATGATGGCCATGATGAGCAAACCGGGCGGCAGCGCCGCCACCATCGAGCAGGACCCCCGATGGGCGCGGGTGCTGGCGCGCGACACGGCCGCCGACGGGCTGTTCTGGTACTCGGTCGCGACCACGGGCGTCTATTGCCGCCCGTCCTGCCCGTCGCGGCTGGCGAACCCCAAGAACGTGCGCCTGCACGGGACGACCGCCGCCGCTGAAGCTGCGGGCTTCCGGCCATGCCGCCGCTGTAATCCAAACGGGCTGTCGATCGCCGCCGGGAACGCGGTGCTCGTCGCCAGGGCCTGCCGGCTGATCGACGAGGCGGAGGAGCCCCTTTCGCTGGCGGCGCTGGCGCAGTCCGTGGAACTGAGCGAGTCGTATTTCCACCGCCTGTTCAAGGCCGCCACGGGCGTCACGCCCAAGGCATACGCCGCCGCTCGCCGGGCCGCCCGCGTCCGGGAGGAATTGAAAAGGAGCGACACCGTGACGCAGGCCATTTACGACGCCGGCTTCAACTCCAACGGCCGCTTCTACGCCACCTCCGGCGGCATGCTGGGCATGACTCCCAGCCGCTACCGGGCCGGGGGTGCGCAGGAAGAACTGCGCTTTGCCATCGGCCAGTGCTCACTGGGTGCGATCCTGGTGGCGTCCAGTGCCAGGGGCGTGGCGGCCATCCTGATCGGCGACGATCCGGACGCCCTCGCCCGCGACCTGCAGGACAGGTTCCCGAACGCCGATCTGATCGGCGCCGACGCGAGCTTCGAGGCGCTGGTGGCCCAGGTCGTGGGCTTCGTCGAGGCTCCGCATATCGGCCTGGACCTGCCGCTGGACGTGCGCGGGACGGCGTTCCAGCAGAGGGTATGGCAGGCGCTACGCGATATCCCGCCCGGCACCACGGTGACCTATACCGGCCTCGCCGCGCGGATCGGGGCGCCGAAGGCCGTGCGGGCCGTGGCCGGGGCCTGCGCCGCCAATGCGCTGGCGGTCGCCATCCCCTGCCACCGCGTCATCCGCCATGACGGCGCGCTGTCAGGATACCGCTGGGGCGTCGAGCGCAAGCGCGATCTGCTGGCGCGGGAGGCCCGTCAAATATAACAAAATGCCCAGCAAGAGATGACATTGCCGCGCGCCAGGAACGGTTCTGCGCTGCGCCTCATGCCGGGTCTTCCATGCTTGCCCGCGTCGTTCCGACGGCATAAGTAGCTTGCTATCGTTAGCTTGCTACAGGAAATTGCGCTGTGGGTCTGCATGATGCCTTTGGTGCCGAGTTGCGGCGGGTCTTCTTTCGCTGGCGCGGCCGTTTCGATGCCGAGCTAAAAGCGGCCGGCCAGACGCTGGCGCGCGCCCGCGTGCTGGGTCTTCTGGCGCCCGAGCGTGACGGCTTGCCGCAGCGCGAACTGGCGGCGCTGCTCTCCGTCGAACACCCTACCCTGGTGCGGCTGCTGGACGGGCTGGAACGCCAGGGCCTGCTGGCCCGGCATCAGACCGAGGGCGACCGGCGCTCCAACCGCGTCGTCCTGACAGAGGCCGCCGCCCCAGTGGCGGCCGAGGTCACCTCCCTGTCCAACAACCTGCGCGACCGGGCCCTGCGTGGTATCGGCGACAACGACCTCGCCATCGCACTTGAGGTGCTGCGTACCATCACCCGCAACCTCGACGAGTGTTCCACGCCGGAGACGGGCCGATGAGCGACAGCCCCGCCCCGCCGCCGCCATCTTCCTGGCTGCGCATCGCGGTTTATTTCCTGGCCTCACTCAGCATCGGCCTGACCCAGGGGCTCAGCACCAATCTCGTCAACGCGAATATCCAGGCGGTGCAGGCGCAGTTCGGCGCCACCACGAACGAAGCGTTGTGGCTGAGTGCCGCCTTCACCGCGACCAATGTCACCGCCACGCTGCTGCTGTTCAAGTTCCGCGCGCAATACGGCGTGCGCCTCTTCGCCAAGCTGGGCCTGGCGCTGTTCCTGCTGGTGTCCCTGGCGAATCTCTTCACCAACGACCTCAACGGGGCGGTGGTGCTGCGCGCTGTCGCGGGTTTCGCCACGGCCCCGCTCGGCACGCTCGCCTTCCTCTACATGCTGGAACCGCTTTCCGCGGAGAACAAAATGACCAAGGGCCTGGCCTTCGGGCTGATGGGCGGGCAACTGGCGGCGCCGCTGGCCCGGCTGATCTCGCCGGAACTGCTGCAACTCGGCCTCTGGCACGGGCTGAACACGATGGAACTGGGGCTTGGGGTCATCAGCTTCGCCATCGTCTACCTCGTGCCCATCACGTCGCCGCCGCGCAGCAAGGCCTTCGATATCGTCGATGTCATCAGCTTTCCGCTGCTCGCCCTCGGTTGCGGCATGGTGTCGGTGGCGTTGACCCTCGGCCGTTACTACTGGTGGTCGGAGGCACCGTGGCTCGGCGTGACCCTGGCCGGCGGCATCGCGCTGCTCGCCCTTGTCCTCGTGATCGAGCTGAACCGCGAGAAGCCGATGCTGCACCTGCACTGGATTTCCTCCTCCAGCATGCTGACCTTCGCGGGCTCCATGCTGATCGCGCGGTTCGTGCTGGCCGAACAGACCACCGGCGTCGTCGGCTTCTTCCAGAATTTCGGCCTGTTGAACGAACACATGGCGGGGCTCTTCTGGGTGATCCTGGCAGCCACCGCAGCGGGATATACCCTGGTCTCCTTCGTGAACCAGCCGCAACGCGCGGAGGCCATCCATATCGTCGCGCTCACGCTGATCGCCCTGGGTGCCTGGATGGAAAGCCATTCGACCAGCCTGAGCCGGCCGCATGATTTCTACCTGTCGCAGGCGATGGTGGCCTTCGGCGCCGCCATCTTCCTGCCATCGGCCATGTCCTGGAGCGTTACTCACGTCTTCCGCACCGGGCCGCAGTATTTCGGCAGCTACCTCATCGTCTTCCTGGTATCGCAGAATTTCGGCGCGCTGATCGGCTCGGCTTCTCTGGGCACTTTGCTGGTCTATCGCGAGAAGTTCCACTCCAGCCAGATCGTCCAGTCACTGACGATGCAGAACCCGATCGTGGCGAACCGCGTGCAGCAATACAGCGGCGCCTATGCCTCCGTGATCGGCGACCCGGCGCTGCGTGGCGCCGAAGGCACCGCGATGCTGGGGCAGGCCGCCACCAGGGAGGCTTATACCCTGGCCTATAATGACGTCTTCCTGGCGGTCGCGCTGATCGCGGTCTTCGCGATCTTGCTGCTGCTCTGCCACGTCATCTTCAAGCGGCTGACCAGCCGCGACACACAAGCCGCCTGAACCAGCCTACAGGACCGCCATGCCGTTCCCCAATCCCTTCAAGTCCCGCGCCACCATCCCGGTGCTCGCCGTCGGCCTCGCCGGCGTTCTGCTGGTGCTGCATGCCTGGCGCCTGCCGCCCTTCACCTCGGCGGTGGAGATGACAGACAATGCCTATGTGCGCGGCCTCGTCACAGTCATCAGCCCACAGGTCGCCGGCTATATCGTCGAGATCCCTGTCCAGGACTACATGGGCGTCAAGACCGGCACGCTGCTGGCGCGCATCGACGACCGCATCTACCGCCAGCGGCTGGAGCAGGCGCGTGCGGCCCTGTCCTCCAGCCAGGCGAGCCTCGCCAACCTGTCCGTGCAGCGCATGACGCGCGAGGCCAATATCGACGTCGCCAAGGCGCAGGTGCAGAACGCGCAGGCCATCCTGGCCAAGGCCGAGGCCGATAACAAGCGGATCTCCCCGCTGGCCGCCTCCAATTTCTCGTCCCGTGCCTCGCTCGACACTGTGCGGGCGGCATTGCGGCAGGCCGAGGCCGGGCTGGCGCAGGCGCGCGCGTCGGAAACCGTGGCGGAGCAGAACCTGGCCGAGACCATGGCCACGCGGCCCGCGCTGGAAGCCGCCGTGCACAATGCCGAGGCGGCGGTGCAACTGGCCGAGATCGACCTGCAGAACACCCGCATCCTGGCGCCCGAGGACGGGCGCCTGGGCGAGGTCGGCACCCGCGTCGGCCAGTACGTGCAGGCCGGCACGCAGTTGACCACCGTGGTGCCCCCGCGCCGCTGGGTGGTGGCGAATTACAAGGAAACTCAGATCGCGGGCATGCGGGCCGGGCAGCCGGTTTCCTTCACCGTGGACGGGCTGGGCGGCGCGGAACTCGCCGGGCGGCTCGAGCGCTTCTCGCCGGCCACCGGCTCGGAATTCAGTGTCATTCGCGCGGATAACGCCACCGGCAACTTCACCAAAGTGGCGCAGCGCCTGCCGGTGCGGATCTCGATCGACGAGGGTCAGCCGCTGGCGGAGCGCCTGCGGCCCGGTATGTCGGTCATCGTGAGCATCGATACGGCGGCGGCGCCGCTCAAGTAAGCGGGCGCCCGACGCTTCAGGGCAGTCGAGCGGAAGCGCGGCGGATCAGGGCGCCGCGCAGCAGCACAACCTCGTCCGGCAGGCGGGCGCCGCCGATACGGGCCAGCAGCAGGTCCAGGCCCCGCGCCACCATCGCTTCCAGCGGCTGCGCCACCGTGGTCAGCCGGTAGGGCGCGTGGGCCCCGGCCGCGATACCGTCCATGCCGACCACCGAGACATCGCCGGGCACGCGCAGACCGGCCTCCCGCAGCGCATCCATCGCACCCATGGCCAGGATGTCGCTGACGCCAAAGACGGCATCCGGCTGCTGCGGCGCCGGCAGGGCCGCGATGGCCTGCCCCGCAGCATATCCCGCCGCATGGCCGGTACCGCCCTCGAACCGCGCCGGCGCGGGCAGGCCGGCGGCCAGGAAGCGGCGCGCGAAGCCTTCCGCCCGCTCCGTGCTGGTGGAGGTGCCGGCATTGCCGCTGACGATGGCGGGGCGGCGGTGCCCGGCGGCCAGCAGCAACTCGGCCAGTGCCTCCCCCGCCGCCAGGTTGTTGCAGGAAACGGCGCTGCCATGCAGCCGCGCCACGCGGTTGACCATGACCACCGGCACGCCGTTATCGGCGCAGATCGCGGCGGCCCGCGAGGACAGGCCGGCCGAGGTGATCAGGCAGCCATCGACGCGGTATTGCAGCAGCGCCTCGGCCGTGGCGTCCTCGATCGGGCCCGGGCCGGCATGCAGCAGCAGCAGGCGCAGGCCATGCGCCGCGGCCTGCGACACGGTCTGCTGCATCAGCTCGGCATAGAAGGGGTTCTCGATGGAGCCGAGCACCAGCCCGATCAGGCCGCTGCGGCCGCCGACCAGGGTGCGGGCCAGCACGTTGGGGGTATAGCCGGCCTCGGCCGCCAGCGTCGCGATGCGCGCGCGGACCTGCGGTGAGATGCGGGGGTCGTCGCGCAGGGCGCGCGACACGGTGGAGGCTGCCACGCCGGCCCGACGGGCCAGGCTGGCCACGGTCGCGCGGATAGGAAGCGGAGCATCGTCCATGGCCAGCGGTTAGCAGCCGGCCCCGGGCTGCGCAATCGTTGGCGTTGGCGCGGCCGGCGGACAATGCCGCTTTACCGGCGCTGGCTTTGTGCTATCGATTGCACAACAGCGCCGGCCGAAGCCGGCGCGCACCATGCCGGAGAGGGAGGCCGCGATGAGAGCACCATGCGGGGCAAGGCCGTGACGGGCTGCACGATCACCCAGAAGATCCTCGCCGCCCATGCGGTGGGCGGCACGGCCGAGGCGGGGCAGATCGTCACCATCCGCCCGGATGTCGTCCTGCTGAACGACGTGTCGGGCCCGCTCGCCTTCGAGCAGTTCGACGCGATGGGGGCCACCGCGCCCTTCGACCCCGAGCGCATCGTGCTGGTGGCCGACCATTTCGCCCCTGCCCCGGACGTCACCGCCGCCGGCGCCATCGCCATGACGCGCGGCTTCGCGGCCCGCCACGGCATCCGCCATTTCTATGAGCCCGGACGTGGCGGCATCGAGCACACGCTGCTGGCCGAACTCGGCATGGTCGGCCATGGCGGCATCGTCTTCGGCGCGGATAGCCATACCTGCACGGCGGGTGCCTTCAACGCGCTGGGCATCGGCTTCGGCTCGACCGACCTCGCTGCGGCGCTGGCCATGGGGCAACTCTGGATGCGGGTGCCGGAGAGCATCCGGGTGGAACTGAGCGGCGTGCCCGGCGCCTATGTCACCGGCAAGGACGTGATCCTGGAACTGATCCGCCGCATCGGCTCGGACGGCGCGGCCGACGCCGCGCTGGAATTCGGCGGGCCGGGGCTGGCGGCCCTACCGGTTGACGCCCGCATGGCCATCGCGAACATGGCGGTGGAAGCCGGCGCCGATACCTGCGTCTTCGAGGGCGACGCGCTCTCGGCGGCCGACATGGCGGCACGCGGCATGGCCCCCGTCGCGGCGGTCGCCGCCGATGCCGGGGCCACCTACCGCGCGGGCATCGCCATCGACCTCGGCGCGCTTCAGCCGATGGTGGCGCGGCCGCCCTCCCCGGCCTCGGGCGTGCCGGTCACGGCGCTGCGCGGGCAGCGGGTGGACCAGGTCTATGTCGGCAATTGCTCCAACGGCACCATGACCGACCTGCGGCAGGTGGCCGAGATCCTGCGCGGCCGGCAGGTGGCGCCGGGCGTGCGCATGATCGTGGTGCCCGCCACCCAGAAGATCTGGCGTCAGGCGCTGGCGGAAGGGCTGCTGGAGGTTTTCGCCGCCGCCGGCGCGGCCGTTTCCACCCCCACCTGCGGCGCCTGCTTCGGCGGGCATATGGGCATCCTGGCGGCGGGCGAGACCGCCATCGCCACCACCAACCGCAATTATCGTGGCCGCATGGGGCATCCGGAAAGCCAGGTCTTCCTGGCCAATGCCTGGGTGGCCGCCGCCGCCGCCGTGGCCGGCGAGATCGTGCCGCCCGATGAAATCGCCACCCGTTTCGCGCTGGAGGCCGCATGAGCACCCCTTTCCAGGGCCGCATCCACCGCTTCGGCGACGAGGTGAACACGGATGTCATCCTGCCCGGCCGCTACCTCTCGCTGCGCCGGCCCGAGGAACTCGGCCGCCACTGCATGGAGGGGCTGGACCCCGATTTCGTGAACCGCGTGCGGCCGGGCGACATCCTGGCCGTGGGCCGCAATTTCGGCTGCGGCTCCTCGCGCGAGCATGCGGTGATCGCGCTCAAGGCCGCCGGGATCACGGCGATCGTGGCGGTCAGCGCGGCGCGCATCTTCTTCCGCAACGCCGTCAACCTCGGCCTGCCCGTCATCACCTGCCCGGACGCCGCCGCCGCGCTGCGGGAGGGCGAGGAGGCGCGCATCGACCTTGATACCAATAGCGTGGCGCAGGGCGGCCGGACCTGGGAAGGCGCGGCACTGGGCGACGAGGTGCGTGCCATCCTGGCCGCCGGCGGACTGGTACAGCGCGTGCGGCAGGCCCTGGCCAACGCGGCCTGATCAAAAAAGACCAACAGGAGACTGATACATGGCAGACCCCCGCCTGAAGGCCGCGCTGGCCGCGAAGCAGTTCGTCGTCGCGCCCGGCATCTTCGACATGATCTCGGCCCGCATCGCCGACCGCATGGGCTTTTCCGCGCTCTATGCCACGGGCTACGGCACCGTCGCCTCGCATCTCGGCATCCCCGATGCGGGGGTCGCGACCTTCACCGACATGGTCGGCCGCATGGGCCGCTTCGCCCAGAGCAGCACCACCCCCGTGATCGCCGATGCCGATACCGGCTATGGCGGGCTGTTGAACGTGCGTCACACCGTGATGGGCTACGAGGCCGCCGGAATCACGGCCATCCAGCTTGAAGACCAGGAAGTGCCGAAGAAGTGCGGCCACACCCCGGGCCGCCGCGTGATTCCCGCCGCCGAGATGGCGCTGAAGATCGAAGTGGCCGCCGAAGCCCGCAAGAGCGATGATTTCCTGATCATTGCCCGCACCGATGCCCGCACCTCGCTGGGGCTGGACGAGGCGATCCGCCGCGGCAAGCTCTACCGCCAGGCGGGCGCCGACATCGTCTTCATCGAGAGCCCCGAGACGGAAGAGGAAATGGTGCGCATCGGCGGCGAGATCGATGCGCCGCTGCTGGCCAACAATGTCGATGGCGGCGGGCGCACGCCCATCCTGTCCGCCAGGCGGCTGGCCGAGATCGGCTATGACATCGCCATCTACCCGGCGCTGGGTTTCCTCTCCGTCGCGGCCACGCTGGAACGCGCCTATGGCCATCTGCTGCGGGAAGGCGACACCAACGCGCTGCCGCAGGACGTCATCTACGACTTCGCCAAGATGAACGAGCTGATGGGCTTCCCCGAGGTATGGGATTTCGACAAGCGCTGGGCGCGCCCGGACGCACGCGACGCGGCCGAGTAACCGTGATGCTCTCGATGAACTTCGCAACCACCCCGCGCATCGTGCTGCGGGACGGCGCGCTGGACGACCTGCCCGGCATGTTCGCCGAGGCCGGCGTGCGGCACGTGGCGCTGGTGACCGATGCGGGGCTGGTGCGCGCCGGGCTGGTGGCGCCGGTGGAAGCCCGGCTGCGCGCGGCGGGGCTGGCCGTCACCCTCTACGACCAGGTGCAGGCCGACCCGCCGGAGCATATCGTGCTCGGCGCGGTCGAGGCGCTGCGGGCGGCCGGCGTCGATGGCGTCTTCGCCATCGGCGGTGGCAGCGCCATGGATGTCGCGAAGCTGGTGGCCTACCTGCTGCGCAGCCCCTGCGCGCTGGAGAGCATCTACGGCGTCGACCTCGCGCTGGGCGCGCGGCTGCCGCTGATCCTGGCGCCCACCACGGCCGGCACGGGGTCCGAAGTGACGCCGATCTCCATCGTCACCACGGCGGGCGACGAGAAGCGCGGCGTTGTCTCCCGCCGCCTGCTGCCGGACGTGGCGCTGCTGGACCCGAACCTGACGCTTGGACTGCCCGGCCCGGTGACGGCTGCGACCGGCATCGACGCCATGGTCCATGCCATTGAGGCCTTCACCAGCAAGCGCCTGAAGAACCCGCTATCCGACGTGCTGGCCAAGCAGGCGCTGGCGCTGCTCTCCGCCAACCTTCCCGTCGTGCTGCGGGATGGGCAGGACAAGGCGGCGCGCGGTGCGATGCTGCTGGGATCCTGCCTCGCCGGCATGGCCTTCGCCAACGCGCCCGTCGCGGCGGTGCACGCGCTCGCCTATCCGCTCGGCGGTAGGTATCACGTGCCGCACGGGCTTTCCAACGCGCTGATGCTGCTGCCGGTGCTGCGCTTCAACCTGGCGGCGGCGGCGCCGCTCTATGCCGAGCTCGCGCCCGCGGTCGGCGCTGAAGGCAATACTGCCGACGCCTTCCTGGCTGCCATCGAGAGGCTCGTCGCGCAATGCGACATGCCGAAGAAACTGCACGAGTTGCAGGTGACGCGCGACAGCCTGCCGAACCTGGCCCGGGATGCGATGCGGCAGACCCGGCTGCTGGTCAACAATCCTGTCGATGTCACCGAAGCCGACGCACTGCGCCTCTACAAAGAGGCTTTCTGAACCCTCGGCGCCACTGCCGCATCCATCGAGGAACGTCCATGACAACAAGAAATCCGCTGACCCGCCGGGCTCTCGGCGGCCTCGCCGCCGGCCTGCTCGCCCCCCCCGCCCTGCCCCGCCACGCGCTGGCCGCCACGGCGGCATCCTGGCCGGACCGGCCAGTACGGATGGTCGTGCCCTTCGGGGCCGGCGGCGCCGTGGATACCCTGGCGCGTCTTTTTTCGCAGCGCTTCTCGGAATTCGCCAATAGCCAGTCGCTGGTGGTGGAGAACCGCTCGGGCGCCGGCGGCATGGTGGCCGGCGCCTATACCAATACCCAGCCGGCCGATGGCTATACGCTGATGATGGCCGATGTCGGCGCCAATGTGGTCGGCCGCGAGCTGAACCCCAAGCTCTCCTATGACCCGATGACCGGCTTCACGCCGATCATGCACGGGGCCATCCTCCATGCCGTCATGATCGCGCATCCCTCCGTGAAGGAGAAGACGGTCGCCGAGATCATCGCGACGGCGCGCGCCAAGCCGGATGGCTACGTCTATTCCTCGGCGGGCATCGGCAATATCAGCCAACTGGCGATGGCGCTGATGGAGCAGCAGACGAAGACCTCGATGGTCCATGTCCCCTATCGCAGCGGGTCCGAGGCGGTGACGGCCGTGATGCGGGGGGATGCGCAGTTCAGCTTCCCCAGCCTCTCCTCGGCCATGCAGATGATCAAGGGCGGGCAGGTGCGCGCCGTCGCCATGGGCAGCGCCACGACCGATCTGCTGCCGGGCGTGCCGACGGTCAGCGAAACCATCCCGGGCTTCGAGGCCGCGGTGTGGTACGGCGTCGTTGCCCCGCCAGACATGGACCCCGCGCTGGCCGACCGGATCAACGCCGTGTTCAACCAGATCGTCGCAGTGCCGGAGATCCGCAAGGCGGTCGAGGAAACCCAGGCAGGGCGCGTCATCGGCGGCACGCGCGCGGAGTTCGAGACCTTCCTGCGGCGGGAATACGACCGCTGGTCCCAGGTGATCCGCGCGGGCGGCATCCGCACGGAGTAAGGCTCACACCCGCCGCACGCCCCAGAAGGCGGCGAAGCCCACGGGCACATCGGTGATGTCGCGGCGGTAGGCGGTGCGTTGCAGCAACTGGCCGAGCGGGATGTAGGGCAGGTCGCGGAAGGCCTGTTCCTGTATCCCGGCGGCGATGGCGGCCTGCGCCGGCTCGCCTTCCGCCACCAGCCAGCGGTCGCGCATCGCCTCCAGCGCCGGGCTGTCCGGCCAGCCGCGCGAGGCGGCGCGACCATTGGCGCGCAGCGAGGCGTTCACCGCCGGGTTCAACTGGTCCAGCCCGGACCAGAAGGTGTGGAAGACGCTCCAGCCGCCCTGCTCCACCGGCTCGGTCTTCGCCAGGCGCTGCAGGGCCGAGCCCCAGTCCAGCGCCTGGTAATCGACATTGACCCCGATGCGGGACAGCAGGTCGGCGCCGATATCGGCCAGCGCCTTCAGATTGGGGAAATCGGTGGGCGCCAGTAGCGCGGCGGGCTGCCCGGCATAGCCCGATTCCGCCACGGCGCGGCGCGCCTTCTCAAGGTCGCGCGGCGAGGTCAGGGCATCCATGCCGGCCTCATTCGCCATCGGCGTGCCGGGGCAGAAGAAGCCGATGCCGTCGCGCCAGCCCTCCGGCGCGGTCCCGGCCACGGCGGTCATGAAATCGGCCTGCCGCAGGGCGGGCAGCACGGCGCGGCGCAGCGCCGGGTTGTCGAAGGGCGGCTGCAGGTGGTTCATCCGCATGGTGCCGATGAAGCCGGTGGAATCGGGCAGCGTGATCCGGATGTCAGGGCTGCGCGCCAGCAGCGGCAGCAGGTCCGCGCTCGGCGCTTCCCACCAGTCCACCTCGCCGGCCCGCAGCGCGGCGGCGGCGGTCGAGGGGTCCGGCAGCACCTGCCATTCCACCCGGTCCATATGCACCCGCTTCGGCCCGGCGGTGAAGCTGGGCGTGCCGTCGCGCGGGACGTAATCCGTATTGCGGTCATAGACCACGCGCGCGCCCGCCAGCCGCTCCGCCGCGTTGAAGCGGAAGGGGCCGCTGCCCACCATCTCGGTCACCGCCTGGAACGGGTCGGCCGCCGCCAGCCGCTCCGGCATCATGACGCAGACGGGCGAGCCGGGCTTGCCCAGCGCATAGGCCAGCAGCGGGAAGGGCCGCTTCAGCCGGAAGCGGATGCGGCGGTCATCGGGGGCGGAGAGTTCGTCCGTCATGGCCAGCAGGGTCTGGCCCAGCGCGTCCCGCGCCCCCCAGCGGCGGATGCTGGCGACGCAGTCCCGCGCGAGCACCGGCGTGCCGTCATGCCAGCGCAGGCCATCGCGCAGCGTCAGGGTCCAGAGCCGGCCATCCTCCTCCACCACATGCCCCGCCACCATCTGCGGCTGGATGCGGAAGGTCGCGTCCATGCCGTAGAGCGTATCGAACACCATCATGCCATGGTTGCGGGTGACGTAGGCCGCGGTCAGCACCGGGTCGAGGATGGCAAGATCGGATTGCGGCACGAAACGCAGGGTGGCGCCGTCGCGCGCACGGGCAAGGCGTGGCGCGGCGAGGACGGAGAGGAGGGGGGCGCCGGCAATCATGAGGCGGCGGGAAACTGGCATCGGCTGGCGGTCCCGGAATCTGGCGGGGAACAGCCCCCTTCCCGTCCAGGGTCGGGGCAGTGCGCGCGAATGTAAACCTCGGTGGCTTGGCCCCGGGGCTCGGCGCCAGCATGATCGGCACATGATGAACCTCCTGACCGATATTCCTGGCCTGCGGGTGGGTCACGCCACCGACCTCGTGCTCGGCTCCGGCGTCACGGCGGTGCTGTTCGACACGCCGGCCGTGGCTTCCGTCATCGTCAGCGGCGGCGCGCCGGGCACGCGCGATACCGACCTGCTGCGTACCGATGCGACGGTGGAGCGGGTGGACGCCATCGTGCTCTCCGGCGGCTCGACCTTCGGGCTGGACGCGGCGGGCGGCGTGCAGGCGGCCCTGCGGGAGGACGGGCGGGGCACCATCTTCGCCGGCATCGCCATCCCGCTGGCACCGCAGGCCATCCTGTTCGACCTGCTGAATGGCGGGAACAAGGACTGGGGCCGCTTCAGCCCCTATCGCGACCTGGGCTACGCCGCCGCGCGGGCGGCGGCGGGGGGGGCTTTCGCGCTCGGGTCGGCCGGCGCGGGCACGGGGGCGACCACGGCCACTGTGAAGGGCGGCCTGGGCTCCGCCAGCGCCATCACCCGCCATGGGCACCGGGTGGCCGCCATCGTGGCCGTGAATGCCGTGGGCTCGCCCCTGGTGGGGGACGGGCCCTGGTTCTGGTCGGCGCCTTTCGAGGAGGGCGCGGAGTTCGGCGGGCTTGGCCTGCCGCAGCGCTTCCTGCCCGAGCACACGGCGCCCCGCCTCAAAGGCCAGGCCGGCACCGCCACCACCATCGGGCTGGTGGTCACCGACGCCGCGCTGACCAAGCCGCAGGCGCGGCGGCTGGCGCGCATGGCGGATGACGGGCTGGCCCGCGCCATCCTGCCCGCCCATGCGCCGACCGATGGCGACACGGTCTTCGCGGCGGCGACCGGCACGCGCCCGATGGACAATCCGGTCGCCGAGCTGACGCTGCTGGGCCATGTGGCCACGCAGGTGATGGCAAGGGCGGTGGGGCGTGCCATCTATCACGCGCAAGCCCTGCCCTGGAAAGGCGCGCAGCCCTCCTGGCACGACCGTTTTGATAACCGGAACTGAAAAGGCGCATCTTATGAAAGCCGTCGGATACCACACCCGTGGCGACGCGTCCGTCCTGGACGATGTGGAACGCCCTAAGCCGCACCCCGGCCCGCATGACCTGCTGGTGGAGGTCAGCGCCGTCTCGGTCAACCCGGTCGATACCAAGGTGCGGACCAATATGGAGCCCACCGGCAACGAGCCGCGCGTGCTGGGCTTCGACGCCGCCGGCGTGGTCCGTGCCGTGGGCGTGGCGGTGACGCTGTTCCGCCCGGGCGACGAGGTCTACTACGCCGGGCATTTCGACCGCCCCGGCAGCAATGCCGAGTGGCAGATCGTGGATGAGCGCATCGTCGGCCGCAAGCCCGCCACCCTTTCCTTCGCCGAGGCGGCGGCGCTGCCGCTGACCGCCATCACAGCATGGGAACTGCTGTTCGACCGCCTGCGCGTGCCGCGCGAGGGCAAGGGCACGCTGCTGGTGATCAACGGTGCCGGCGGGGTGGGGTCCATCCTGATCCAGTTGGCCCGCAAGCTGACGGGGTTGACGGTGGTGGCCACCGCCTCCCGCCCCGACAGCATCGCCTGGTGCCAGGCGATGGGCGCGCATCATGTGGTGGACCACCACCAGCCGCTGCATGAGGTGGTTCGCGCCCTGGGCATCTCGCAGGTGGAATACGTCGC
Source organism: Roseomonas sp. (assembly GCA_028288745.1). GTDB lineage: Bacteria > Pseudomonadota > Alphaproteobacteria > Acetobacterales > Acetobacteraceae > Pseudoroseomonas. The sequence goes on from JAQGHX010000044.1 coordinate 16,275, forward strand.
CAGCCTGACGGCCACGGACAAGCACCTGCCGGCCATCGTGGAGATCATCGCGCCGCAGGGCCGCATGGTGCTGATCGATGACCCGCAGCAGCTCGATATCGTGCCGTTCAAGCGCAAGAGCGTGTCGGTAAGCTGGGAGTTCATGTTCACCCGCTCGCTGTTCCACACGCCGGACATGGTGGCGCAGCATACGCTGCTGAACGAGATCGCTGCCCTGGTCGATGCCGGCGAGATCCGTACGACGATGAAAGCGAGCTTCGGCCTGATCGAGGCCGCGAACATGCGGCGCGCGCACACGCTGCTGGAGAGCGGCCACAGCATCGGCAAGGTGGTGCTGGAAGGGTTCGCCAACTGATGGCGCCGCGCCAGGTGCTGACGCAGGAGGTCGCGGCCCGCTTCGCCACCATCGCGCTGGGCCATGTCCGGCGGGAATACCCGAACAAGCCCGACCACCTGCTGGAGAACGACGCCGATGCGCGCACGCCGCGCGCGCTGCACCCGGTCTTCTACGGCAGCCTGGACTGGCATTCCTGCGTGCACAGCTACTGGATGCTGGCGCGGCTGTTGCGGCGCTTTCCCGGGATGGAACCCGCCGCCGATATCCGCGCCCTTCTCGCGGCGCAGTTGACGCCAGAGAAGATCGAGGCGGAATGTGCCTATTTCCGCCGCCCCAGCGCCCGGGGTTTCAAGCGGCCTTATGGCTGGGGCTGGCTGCTGAAACTGGCGGAGGAACTCTCCCATCATCCGGGCCACGAGGCCGCGGCGGCCTTGGCGCCATTGGCCGGCATCGTGGTGCGGCGCTTCCGCGACTTCCTGCCGCAGGCCACTTATCCGGTGCGGGTGGGCACGCATTTCAACACCGCCTTCGCCCTCTCTCTCGCCGCCGACTACGCCACGGCGGCAGGGGATGATGGACTTCTGGCGCTGCTCCGGGAAAAGGCCCTGGCCTGGTATGGCGCGGATGCCGATTGCCAGGCCTGGGAGCCGGGCGGGGACGACTTCCTGTCCTCCGCCCTCGTCGAGGCGGAGTGCATGCGGCGCCTGTTGCCCATAGCCGATTTCACGCCATGGTTCCGCTGCTTCCTGCCACGGCTGCAACAGCGGCAGCCGGCGGCGCTGTTCCAGCCGGTCACCGTCACCGACCGCAGCGACGGCAAGATCGCGCATCTGGACGGGCTGAACCTCAGCCGCGCCTGGTGCTGGCGCAGCCTGTCCGGCACGCTGCCGGAAGCGCGCGACGTGATGCTGGCGGCGGCCGATGCGCATCTGGAAGCCGGCCTGCCGCATGTCGCCGGCGACTATATGGGCGAGCACTGGCTGGCGACCTTCGCCGTCCTCGCGCTGGAAGCGTAGCGCGTTCAGGTCAGCGCCGGTTCCCGGATGCGGTGGGGGTGGGTAAAGACCTCGAACCCATCCTGCCGCGCGATGCCGATGACAGTGATGCCCGCCTGCTGCGCGATATCGAGCGCCAGCACGGTCGGGGCGGAAATGCCCGCGAGCACCGTCACGCCCATCATCGCCGCCTTCTGCACCAGTTCCACCGAGATGCGGCTGGTCATCACCACCATGCCGCTGCCGGCCTCCATCGGCAGGCAGGCCAGGGCGCCCGCCAGCTTGTCGAGCGCATTGTGGCGGCCGACATCCTCGCGCACCGCCACCAGCCCCCGCTGAGGGTGCCAGAAGCCGGCGGCATGCACCGCGCGGGTCCGGGCATTCAGGCTCTGCGCCGCCGGCAGCGCCGCCAGGGCAGCCTCGATCATGCCGGGCGATACCGGCGTTCCGGCGCCCACCCGTGGCACGGCGCGCTGGGCCTGCGCCAGCGTCTCCAGCCCGCACATGCCGCAGCCCCCCGGCCCGGCCATGCGGCGGCGGCGGGACAGCAGCGCCTCGGACCGGTCGCGATGCAGCCAGAAGCGCAGGTCGATGCCGGCGGGCACCGTCACCACCTCCAGCGTCTCGATATCGTCAGGGCTGTGCAGGATGCCTTCCGTCAGGCTGAAGCCGATTGCGAAGTCCCGCAGGTCGTCCGGGGTTGCCATCATCACCGCATGGGCGGCGCCGTCATAGGTGAAGGCAACCGGGACTTCCTCGGCCAGGGCGCGGTCACCATCCTGCCACCCGCCGTGGCGCCAGGCGATGCGCGGCGCGTGGCGCACCCCCGCGTTCATCACGCCGCCACGCCGTCGGGCGCGATGCGCACCGGCACCGATTTCGCCGCTGGCACCTTGCTGCGCTCCGCATGGTGCCAGAGCGGCACCAGCGGATTGCATTCCGGGTAATAGGCGGCGCAGCAGCCATCGGGAACATCGTAAGGCGTGACACGAAAGCCCGAGACCTGCCGCACCCGCCCGTCATCCACGGCCGTGGTCAGCGTCACCTTATCCGCTTCCTTCAGCCCCAGCCGCACCATGTCGTTGCGGCCGATGAACAGCACCATGCGCGTGCCGCTGACGCCGCGGAACCGGTCCTCATACCCGTAGATGGTGGTGTTGAACTGGTCGTTGGAGCGGATGGTGATCAGCTGCAGCACGCCTGGCTGGTCGAGCCGCAGGTCGGGGTTGGCGGAAAGCCCGGCGGGGGTGATGAAATTGGCAAGGCCGTTCTTTGTCTTCCACACCCGTTCCCGCGCCGCGCGGGGGCGCGGGAAACCGCCCGGTTGCCCCAGGCGCGCGTTGAAGTCGTGGAAGATCTCCGGGTAGGTCTCGGTCACCGCGTCGCGGATGCGGGAATAATCCGCCACCCATTCATCCCAGGGTACACGATTATTGATGGGCAGGGTGGCTTTGGCGATGCCGGCGATGATGGCGGGCTCCGACCGCAGGTGCGGCCCGGCCGGGCGCACCACGCCGTGCGAGCCATGGATGTGTCCGTTGGAATCCTCGATCGAGACCGCCTGGCGTCCGCTGCGCTGCTCATCCATCTCGATGCGGCCGAGGCAGGGCAGCAGGTAACTGATCTCGCCATGCACAAGATGGTTGCGGTTCAGCTTTGTGGCCACTTGCACCGTCAGCCGCAGCCGGGGCCAGGCTTCCTCCATCGCCGCCGTCTCGGGCACCGCGCGGATGAAATTGCCGCCCAGGCCGAGGAAGGCGCGTACGCGGCCCTCGATAATGCCCTCGCAGGCCTCCACCGTGTTGAGGCCGGCCTTGCGTGGAGGCTCGAACCGGTATTGCTCCGCCAGCTTGTCCA
>JAQGHX010000045.1 GCA_028288745.1 Roseomonas sp.
GCTGGCCGCGCCGATGCGGTGGCGCTGGTGCGCGCGGCGGCGGCCGCGGTGGGCGGGCAGGGCGGTGGTGGCCGCCCCAACATGGCCCAGGCCGGCGGCCCCGATGCCGGCAAGGCGGATGACGCCCTGGCCGCGATCCGCGCAGCTTTGGCAGCGTGAGGCCGCGCGCGCGTGACCTGGGCCTGCGCCCGGGCCAGTTCGCACCGGGGCCGCTGAACGCCATCACGGATGTGGCGGGCGTGCTGGTAGGGCAGGTCACGCGCATCGTGGGGGAAGGCACGCGCACCGGCGTCACCGCCATTCTTCCGCATGGTGGCAATATCTTCGCGGAACGGGTGCCGGCCGGGCTCTCGGTGATGAACGGCTTCGGCAAGCTGGCCGGCGCCACGCAGGTGCAGGAACTGGGCGAGCTGGAAAGCCCCATCGTGCTGACCAACACCCTGGCTGTCGGCCGCGCGCTGGAAGCCGTGGTGGACTGGACCCTGGCGCGCAACCCGGAGGCGCGCTCGGTCAATGCCGTGGTGGGCGAGACCAATGACGGCAAGCTGAACGACATCCGCGCCCGTGGCATCACGGGCGGGGACGTGCTGGCGGCGCTGGACGCGGCCACCCCTGGCGCGGTGGAGGAAGGCAGCGTGGGCGCCGGCACCGGCACCATGGCTTTCGGCTGGAAGGGCGGCATCGGCACATCCTCCCGCGTGCTGCCGGCGGCGCTGGGCGGTTTCGCGGTCGGCGCGCTGGTGCAGAGCAATTACGGCGGCGCGCTGGTGATGGATGGCGTGCCGGTGGGGCGCGCCCTGAATCGCTTCTATCTGCGCGAGCACAGCGATACCGGCGATGCGGACGGGTCCGTGATGGTGGTGATCGCGACGGATGCGCCGCTGTCCGATCGCAATCTCTCCAGGCTGGCGCTGCGGGCCATGGCAGGGCTGGCGCGGACCGGCGCCGCCTTTTCCGATGGCTCAGGCGACTATGCCATCGCCTTTTCGACACATGCGGATGTGCGCCGCACCCCGGCGCGCAGCGCCATCGCGGATTGGCCTAATGAGCGCATGTCGCCCCTGTTCGTGGCGGCGGCGGAGGCGGTGGAAGAGGCCGTGCTGAATTCCATTCTGCGCGCCACCGACATCGAAAGCCGCGACCCCGCCACCGGCCGCAAGCGCCGTGGCGATGCCATCGGCATCGAGGCCGTGAAAGCCGTGCTGGAGGCGCACCGGCCGGGCTGAAAGCACCCGGCCGGGTTGAAAGCACCTGGCCGGGCCAGCTTCAGTTCAAAATCCGGCGGGGACGCGACCCGCCCCCCGGCGGCGCCGGGCCTAGCGGATCTGGTGGTATTCCCGGTACCAGGCGACGAAGCGGGACAGGCCCTCCTCCAGCGTCGTGCGCGGCGCGAAGCCGATAGCGGCGCGCAGCGCGGAGACATCCGCCCAGGTGCGCTCCACGTCGCCCGGCTGCATCGGCAGGTCGCGGCGGTTGGCGGTCCGGCCTGTCAGCCTTTCCAGGATCTTCAGGAAGTCATCCACCATCACCGGCGTGTCGTTGCCGATATTGAAGATGCGGTGCGGCGTGGCCGGCGCCACGCGGCCGGGCTCGCCGGGTTCCGCCGGCGGGCTGGGGGCCAGCCGCGCGATGGCCTCCACGATCTCGTCCACATAGGTGAAGTCGCGCCACAACTGGCCGTGGTTGAACACGTTGATGGGCGCACCGCTGAACAGGGCGCTGGTGAAACCCCAATAGGCCATGTCCGGGCGGCCCATCGGCCCATAGACGGTGAAGAAGCGCAGGCCGGTGGCGGGGATGCGGTAGAGATGCGCGTAGGTCTGCGCCATCAGCTCGTTCGCCCGCTTGGTGGCGGCGTAGAGCGAGACAGGCTGTTCCACCGGGTCGCGCTCGCTGAACGGAACCTTGGTGTTCGCGCCATAGACGGAGGAGGAGGAGGCATAGACGAGGTGCTTCACCGGGCAGGCCCGCGCCGCCTCCAGCACTTCCAGGAAGCCATCCAGGTTGGCGGCGGCATAGGCGCGCGGCTGCTCGATCGAATACCGCACGCCGGCCTGCGCCGCGAGGTGCACGACATAGTCCGGCGCGCTCTCCCGCCACAGCGCGCCAAGCGCGCCCGGTTCAGAAATCTCCAGGCGACGGAAGGAGAATTCCGGTTTCGCCAGCAGCGCCTCCAGCCGCGCGTGCTTCAGGGCGGGGTCGTAATAGGTGTTGAGGTTGTCGCAGCCGATGACGCGCGCGCCGCCGGCCAGCAGCCGGTGCGACAGCGCGGCGCCGATGAAGCCGGCCGCGCCGGTGACGAGCACGGTGCTGCCCGCCAGGGAAAGCGGCGCGCTCATTGCGGCCTCACCTGGCCGAAGCTCTGGCTTTCCAGGAAGGCCAGGCGGGCGGCATGGTCATCCAGGCGGCAGAGCATGAAGCCGCGCAGCCCGAGGCCCAGCCTGCGCGCCTCGCCGAATTCCAGGGCGTGGACGCCATCGCCGCTGTCGATATCCACCTCCAGGCTTCCCTCGGCGGCGGCGGGCAGGTCGAACATGCAGATCCGGCTTTCATCGGCCGCGAGCGGCACCGAGAACAGGGACGCCGCGCCGGCCCCGCCATGGAAGCGGAATTCCACCTCCAGCGGCACGGAAGGCGCCTTCACGTCGAGGTAGAGGCGCAGCGGCGCATCCGCCCCCTCCGGCAGCGGCAGCCGCAGGGTGGCGTTGCCGGCGGCGCAGGACACGCCCCAATCTTCCATCGGGTACCAGCCGGGGCCTTCCCGCACCATTTCGGCCAGCGCGGGTTCCAGCACCGGAACCGTGTCCTCCTGCCGCCGCAGGCTGTAGGGGTGGCCGAGTTCCAGCGGGATGCAGGCTGCCGCCGCCTGGCCAGGGAGTGCGGCCAGGGCGCGCACGGCGTCCAGCGCCTCGTCCTTCACCGCGCCCCAGTCGCGCGGCCGGCCCTTCTGCCGCACCACCGCCTCCTGCGCGGCGCGGAAGGGGCGGTCCATCATCACTTTTTCCAGCGTCGCCGTCAGGTCGGGCAGGCTCTGGGGCGTGAAATAGACGGCGGCGTCGCCGCCCGCCTCGGTCAGCGCGGAATGGCGGGGGGTGACCACCACCTTGCCATGCGCCAGGGCCTCGGTGACAGGCAGGCCCCAGCCTTCGTAGTAGCTGTTATAGACCGAGAAGGCGCAGCGCCCGTACAGCGCGTCCAGTTCCTGGTCCGACACCCTGGGCATCAGCACCACATGGTGCCGCAGTTCCGGCGCGCTCTTCAGCAGGTTCAGCGCGGCATCGGCGTGCCAGCCGGCGCGGCCGACGCAGACGAGGCGCGGCACCGCCGCCGCGCCGTGCTTGCGCAGCAGTTGCAGCCAGGCATTGAACACCAGCAGGTGGTTCTTGCGGCTTTCCAGCGTGGCGACGAACAGCGCGAATTCCTCGCCGGGACGCAGCGCCCGCAGGGCCGTGAGCGGCCCCGCGCCATCCGGCAGCAGGGCGCGCGGGTCGGCATCCAGGCGCACGACATGGGTGGGCGGCGTCAGGCCGGGCATCAGCGCTTCCATGTGCCGGCGCAGGTCGCGCCGCGTATTCTCGGAATTGCAGAGGATGCCGTGGGCGTGCAGCCCCAGCGCGCTGAACCAGCGCACATAGTTCTGCACCAGCCCCACCAGGCAATGCTCCGGCACGATCAGCGGCACGCAGTCATGCACGAAGGGGATGTAGCGCACGCCGTGCTCGCGCTGGACGATACGCAGCGCCCTGAAGTAATCCACCATGCTCCAGGAATTGCCGAGGTTGACCAGCAGCGCCCCCTGCGGGAAGCGCAGCGGCGGAGTGGCGTTCACGCGGCGGCGCAGGGCATCGCGCAACTGCGTCCAATCCGCCTCGGCCGGGTCGGCGCCGGCGGCGGCCAGGGCGCAGAGCCGCTGGAACCCGTTTCTGTCCACCGCCCGCCACACCCGTTCCCGCAGGTCGAAGGTCGCGAGCGCGAGGCTCATTCCATCAGGCGCCGAGGCCAGCGCGCGGGTGACGATGCCGATCTGCACCCGCTGGATGCCTGTGGGCGTGCGGTTGTCGTTGAAGTAATGCAGCACGTCGGTGATGTCGAAGACAGTATGGACATCGGCGGCCGCGGTGCCCCCGGTGAAGCGGGCGGGCGGCGTGGCGGGGGCATCCTCCTCCCCCGTGCCGGCCAGGGCGGCCTTGTCGGCGGCCTCGACCTCGGGGCCGGTCATCCATTCGGCGGTGGCGGCGGCCTCGTTCCAGGCATCCTGGTTCTGCGGGTCCAGCGCCAGGGCGCGGGCATAGGCGCGGGCGGCATCCCGCCAGCGGCCCATCAGCTTCAGGGCGTGGCCAATCTGCAATTGCAGGTCCGCGTCACCGGGCGCGTGGCTCTCGGCCGCGCGGTAGCGGGCCAGGGCCTCGGCGACCTTACCGGCCTCCTTCAGGCAATGGCCTTCCTGGATGATGATCTGCCACGCCTCGGGCCGCAGCAGCACGAATTCCCGATAGGACGCCGCGGCCGCCAGCCAGTCGCGGCCTGCCCGGTGCTTGTCGGCCGTGACCAGCAGCGAGTCAGGATCGACCATCGAGGATGTCATGCCGTCTGGGTTTCCCGTGCCGGTTGGAAGGCCGCTCGCAGTTTGGAGCCACTGGTAGTGCAGCAGCCTGATGGGTGCAATCAGCGCCGCCGGATGGGTGCGGTCGCCGCCGCTCAGCGCAGCGGCAGGCCGGCGGCGCCGCGCAGGACGGCCTCGGCCTCCGCCGTCCAGCCGGCTTCGTCATGC
>JAQGHX010000053.1 GCA_028288745.1 Roseomonas sp.
GGCCACGAACAAGCCCCGGATGGCGGCGATGGCGCGGATCATGGCCGAGGGGTCCGGCAACAGCCTGTAGTCCGGCGTGATGAAGTCGCCGCCAAAGGCGCGGGCGAACATGACGGGATAGGCCGCCAGCGCCGCCGTCATCACCAGCCCCGTCACCGGCGGCGCGCCGGAGGGGCGGAAGGTGAGTTGCCGTGCCTGCTCCAGGAATTCCCCCAGCGAGCGGGGCGGCGCCGCATTATAGAACAGGCTGTTGGTCGCGTGGCGGAGCGGGATGGCGATGGTGCGGCCGGAGACCTCCATGGCCTGCCGCAGGCCGGGCGCGATGTCGAAGGCCGCGATGGGCAGCGCCATGCATCATGGGGTCCAGCGGCGCCAGCAAGCCGGCCACCTGCTGCGTCGCCCGGCTGTTCAGCAGGTAGCCCACACCGAAATCGCTGGCGGGCAGGCTGGCCTCGCGCAGCAACCGGTCTTGCAACGGCCGAGATCGGCCGTGGTCCAGGCCAGTTCCGCCTGGTTGGCGCGCCGCCACCCGGCGGTCAGGTCCCCGGCGGCGCCCTGGAGCAGCACCTGCTGGTGGACGCGGTGCGACAGGATGTCCAGGCGCCTGGTCTGCGCCTTCGCCTCGCGGGCAGCGCCAGCGCGGCGATGGCGGTGCCGAGAGCGGCACGGCGGGTCACACGCATGCTTCAACCTCCCTGTTCGTCATCCCTTGGTCGCACCCGCCGTCAGGCCGGCCACCAGGTACTTCTGCGTGATCCAGACGAAGGCCAGCACCGGCAGCAACTGTACCGTCGCGGCGGCGAACAGCGTGCCCCACTCGACCCCATCGAAACTGCCCACCACCTCAGCCAACACCAGCGGCGCGGTCTTGGCGCGGATGGAGGTGAAGATGAAGGCGAAGAGGAATTCGTTCCAGGCATAGACGGCGACGAAGACCGCGACCGCCATCATGCCCTGCGCCGAGAGCGGCATGATGACGCGCCACAGCGTGGTGAAGCGCCCTGCTCCGTCGATCGCCGCGGCCTCGTCCATCTCCTTCGGGATCTGGTCGATGAAGGTGCGCATGACAAAGCTGCCGAGCGAGACGAAGAAGGTGGCGTAGAGCACCGCCAGCAGCACATGCGTGTCCTGCAGCCCCAGCGCGTTGGTGACGGGAAACAGCGGCAGCGTGGTGACGATGGGCGGGATCAGCCGCACCACGATCAGCAGGAAGGCGGAACCGCCAGCCAGCGGCTGCGGAAGCGGGAATAGGCATAGCCGGCCAGCAGGCTGGCGAAGACCGCGATGACGGTGGCCTGCGCCGTGATGATGGCGCTGTTGCCGAGTGCGCGGAAGAAATCGGCCAGCGCCGCCACAGCGCCATGTAATGCTCGAAGGTGGGCGCGAAGAACAGGCTGGGCGGCACCGCGAATATCTCGCTCTCCGGCTTCAGCGAGGAGGAGACGATCAGCAGGATCGGCGCCAGCGACCAGACCAGGATCGCCAGCACCGCCAGGGCCTTCAGCAGGCCGATGGTCAGGCGGGGAGGGGCTTTCTACGCATCGCCGCGCTGCTCCCTTGCCAGGCGCCAGAGATAGGGCGCGGCCTCGTACACCTCGCCCGGCAAGGCGATGCGCGCGGCATAGAGGAGCATGAAGGTGAAAGGCAGGTGCAGCCAGATCGACAGCAGCGAGACCAGCACGAGCCCATGAGCCGGCGTCACCGCCCATTCCAGCCCGGGCAGGCCCAGGGCGTTCAGCAGGCAGGAGATATGGCCGACATCGGGGTCGAACAGGAAGCGCCACATCACCACGGCCGCGACTTCGCTGACGGCGTAGGGCGCCAGCACGATGGCCACCAGCAGCCGCCGCCACGGCAACCCGTGCGCGAAGAGCAGCGCCATGCCGAGGCCGAGCAGCAGCTCCAGATGCACCACCACCAGCACGACGATGGCGGTATTGCCCAGGGCGCGCCAGAAATAGGTATCCGAGAGAATGCGCGCGTAATTCGCCCAGCTCACGTAATGCGTGTCCGCACCGAAGCTGGACGTGTGGAAGGACAGCCACATCAGGTAGGTGGCGGGCAGGATGATGACCGCCCAGACCATGCCCTGGGTCGGCCGCACCCGGATCATGTGCGTAAGGCAGCCCTGTCCTTGGCGCGGTATTCTCGAAGCGACTGCCGACGGGGTGCCTGCAGCGCGCCCGCCACACTGGTCAGGGAACGTACTGCCGCCGCTCGTCGGCAAGGAAGCCGACGCTTCGCGCGTGCGAAAGGCCTGGGAAGACAGTGGGTGCTTGCTGATCAAGGGGCGTTTCCTTGGTGAGCGCCTGCAGATCCACCGTATCGTGGGCATGTGCTGAAGCAGGTCCTGGAGGCGGCCGAAATCATGAGCGACCCGGCCGGCCTCATCAACCGGGCACTGGAAGTCCTGCAGGCGGCAGCGGCTGACTGCCGGCGTTCAGCACCCTCAACCGCCTGGTGAACCGGCTGCGCGCCGAGGTGCAGGCTGAAGCTTCGGCAGCATGCCGCCCACCCGCCGTTTACGGCGCCAGGGTGCGCGCGATCACCTGCTGCAACACGGTGCCGCTGTGCCTGAGCGCGGCCAGTTCTTCAGCGCCGAGTTCGGGCAGCATCGGGTCAGAGGCGCCGCCGGCGCCGAGGATGGCGGGCAGGGAAAACCCGGTCTGCGGGATGCCCAGCAGATCGTCCCGGAAGGTCGAGACCGTGAAGGCCGCGCGCTCATCCAGCAGGATCGCGCGTGCCAGCCGCGTCACGCAGCCGGCAATGCCATAGTTGGACACTCCCTTGCCCTGCTTGATGCCATAGGCGGCGGTGCGGACCTCGGTCGCGATCGTGTCCCGCAGTTCCGCCGTAAGCGGCCGTCCGACACGCTCGGCAAACAGGGCCAAGGGCATGCCGGCGGCCTGCGCGCCGCTCCAGTGCACCACCTGGGAATCTCCGTGCTCGCCCAGCACGTCGGCCTGGATCGACTGCGCGGAGACGCCGAGGTGCCGCGCCAGCCGCGCACGCAGTCGGCCGGTATCCAGCGCGCAGCCGGTGCCGATCGCGCGCCCGGGCGGCACGCTGAAGCGGCGCACGGCGATCGCCGGCATGACGTCCACCGGGTTGGTGACGAACAGCAGCACCGCCTCCGGTGCGACCTGCACGACCTCGCCGATGATGGCCGAGGCGATGCCCACATTGTGGGCCAGCAGGTCAAGCCTGGTCTGGCCGGGCTGCAGGCTGGCACCGGCGGCAACGATGACGACGGCGGCATTCCGCAACTCGGCATAGCCGCCGGCGCGGATGACCGCGCCGCCGTCGAACACCGCGCCATGCGCGATGTCCAGCGCCTCTGCCTCGGCGCGCGCCGCGTCGATGTCCACCAGCACCACCTCACGGACGCCGGGGGTGCGGGCGAGCAGGAAAGCGGCCTCGGCGCCCACCCGCCCGGCGCCGACGATGCCAACCTTGCCTGTCATCTCAGAGCACTCCCATCAGCGGCCAGATCGTCACGGAGAGCAACGCGATCAGGCCAAGGCCGGCGAGCGTCATCAGCAGCCCCACCTTGGTAAATTGCGGCGTGGTGAAGGCGCCGGTGCCGTAGCACTGCATGTTCTGCGGCGCGTTGGTTGGCAGGATGAAGCCGAAGGACACCACGAAGCTCTGGATCAGCACGATGCCGAACGCCGTCTGCGCCGAGACCGGCAGGGTCTGGGTGAAGGCGATCATGATCGGGATCAGGGTGCTGGCCAGCCCGGTGGCTAAGGCGAAGCCGATATGCAGCACGACGCTGAACAGCGAAAGCGCCAGCACGATGGCCACCAGCGGCAGGCTCTCGAGGCCAGTTGGCCCAGTGTCGCCGCCGCCAGCCAGGCCGCTGCCCCAGTGCGCGAGAGCAGGATGCCCAGCGAGATTCCGGCGGCGAACAGCACCACCGTGCCCCAGGGGATCTGTTTCTCGGCCGCTGCCCAGTTCATCACGCCGATCCGCGGCAGCAACAGCAGGGCGACGCCAAGCTGCGTGGCCGTCGCGGTGTCCAGCCCGTGCAGCCATCCTTCGGTGGACCACAGCGCCAGCAGCAGACCAGCGGCGATCATCAGCCGCTTCTCGGCCGGGGTCACCGGTCCAAGCTGTTGCAATTCTGCCTGCAGCCGCCGCTTTGCCTTCCCGACCTCGGGCACCGCCGGGCGCAGCAGCAGCAACGCGACAACGAACAGCACGGCGCACATCCTCCGCATCAGCGGCAGCCCGGCCATGAACCAGCTGCCCCAGGTGATGTTCTGGCCGAAGGCGATCTGCAGGAAGCTGAGGCTGATCAGGTTCTGCGCCGCCGCCGTCTTGATGCCGATGTTGAAGATCGAGCAGGCCTGCGCCGTGACGATGATCAGCGCCGCACCCAGACTGCAGGTGATCGGCAGTCCGGGTGCGGTGACGGTGACAACGCCGACCATGATCGGAATCACCGCGCCGACCCGGGCCGTGGCGGATGGAATGAAGATCGCCAGCACAAAGCCCACGATCATCGCGCCGGCGATCAGCCGCGCCGGGGAAATACCGATCCTGCTCATCACCAGCAGCGCCACGCGCCGGTCCAGCCCTGTGAGCTTCAGCGCCACTGCCAGGAACAGCGCCCCCGCCACCAGCAGCACCGCGGAGGAGGAGAAGCCGCCCAGCATGATGCCTAGCGCGCCGGATGAGCCGAGCGGCTCGCCGCCCGCCACCAGCGGCTTGCCCATCAGCCCCAACACCGCCATGCCGATCAACACGATGGCGCTGACCGCCGGGGAAACGCACTCGCTGATCCAGAGGATGACGAGCAGAACCAGCAGCCCCAAGGCCACCTGGCCGGACGCCCCGAGCCCGCCCGGCGCCGGCAGCAGCAGCACCGCTGCCATAAGCCAGCGAGGCGAAGATGAACCAGGCGAACTTGCGGTTCGATGTTGGCTCGGCAGGCGATGTCAGCAACATGGATGATGCGGCCCGGGTGGGAGGAAGCAAAGTCGCCGCAGCCCGGGCAGCGGGGCGATCGCGGCGGGCCTTCAGGGCGGCTGAGGCCGCCCGGTGGCAGGCTAGAAGATCTCGCCGGGCAACATGGCAGGGGCCCGCTCCATGCGGTCCTCCACCCGCCGCACGCCAGGCACTCCGGCCACCAGCACCCTCAGGCCATGGCGGATCTCGTCGGAGCGTACAAAGCCGTCCAGTGTCGCCACGCCATCCTTCACTGCCGCGAAGATATAGAGGCTGTTGGACCACGGCTGGTCGCGCATCGCCGCACGGACGATGGCACCGGTATGCGCATCCGAGACTTCGTCGGTCGTATCCTGAGAGACCGGCGGCGCTGAGATAGCCCGCAGCAGGTCGGCGCGGGAGACGACACCGACCAACACGCCGTCGCGTAGCACCGGCAGGCGCTTGATGCCGTGCCGCTCCATCAGCGCCGCGCAATGCTCGGCGGAGGCCTCGGGCCCGACGCTGATGACCGGGGCGGTCATGACGTCCCGCGCCACCAGCCCGTGGGTGCGGGCGTAGTGCTGCGCCTGGGCGTCGGGGCGGTCGATCAGTCGGCGCAACCAGCCGGCGGGCGCGTCTTCGGCGCCGGCCAGCCGCCGCAGCAGATCCGCCTCGGTGACGATGCCGAGCGGCCTGCCGTCGGCATCCGTCACCGGCACGGAGGAGATTCCGCGGTCCGCCAGCAACCCGGCCACGGAGGCGACGGGCATGGAGGCCGGCACGGTCACGACCGCCGTGGTCATGAGTGCACCGGCGCGGAGGAGCGTAATGCTCATGGTCATATCCCTTCTGGAATGGCGTGGCACGCATCTGGCGGAGGTGGAGCCAGGGTATAACGGCACGGCTGACTTTTCATGAAATCCGAACGATACCGCAGGATGCCGGAAAATCTGCGGAATTACTGCCACATTTCATAAACATTTTGTGTTTATTCATGATGTTTTTAACAATATTGTTTATTCGCAAAATAATCAAATAATATCGCGTACTCGCCAGTTGATGCCCTTATTTGAGGTTCTCAGAACAAGCCGGACTTCCCTTAATGCGCGATGCCGCCGTCCTGGCCGCCCCCTACCATCACACCGCTGCCGAGGTCGCCGCTGCACTGGGGACAGATCCGCAGGCGGGTCTCGGCGCCGCCGCTGTGATGCGCCAGCGCGCCACCCATGGCCACAACCGGCT
>JAQGHX010000113.1 GCA_028288745.1 Roseomonas sp.
CGGCGCCGTCCTCCACACCATGCTCGACCTCGCCACCCAACCCGAGCACCACGGCAAACTCATCATCGGCATCGCCGCATCCTTCGCCGAACGATACCTCTCCACCGACCTCTTCCACGGACTTTGAAGAATGCGCTTGACGCGCGCCTGAAACGGGGACTTTTTAGCGGCCATGTTCATGACCCTGCCCGTATCGCACTGGTACTACCGCACGCTCTCATAGCGCGCGGCAGGATCGACCTTTTCGAAACCATGCCGCCGCGAGGCGGCATTTGTGTTTCGGGATGCCTCCCTCGCGGCGGAAACGCTGCTCCGCATGAGGGATACCATGTTCGACCTGCTCCAGACCGCCACCCTGGCCCATCCGCGTCGCATCCGCCCCCGGCCGACCCTGGGGCTGATCGGCTACGGCGCCTTCGGGGCCTTCATTCTTCCCCACCTCTCCCGCTTCTTCGACGTCCAAGTGCATGACCCGGGGCGCGACCCTGCCAGCCTGCCGGGCCGCGCGGCCGACCTCGCCACCGTGGCCGCGCAGGACATCGTGCTACTGGCGGTGCCGCTGCCGCAGATGCGCGCCGCCGCCACCGCCATCGCGCCGCATCTGCGGCCAGGGGTGCTGGTGGTGGATGTCTGCTCGCTGAAGGCGAAGCCGCTCGCCATCCTGGAAGAGATTCTGCCGCCGCACACGGATATCCTGGGCAGCCATCCACTCTTCGGGCCGCAGAGCGGGCGGCTGGGCATCACCGGGCTGCGCATCGCGCTCTGCCCGCTTCGGGGCCATCGGGCACGGTTGGCGGCCCGCTTCCTGTCGCGCGCCTTCGGGCTGGACGTCATCGTGACCACCGCTGAGGCGCATGACCGCCAGATGGCCTATGTGCAGGGCCTGACCCATATCGTCTCGCGCATCGTGGACGCGATGGAGGTGCCGCCGCTGAACCTGCGCACCACAACCTTCGAGCACCTGACCCGCATGGTGGACACGGTGCGCCATGATTCCGATGAGCTGTTCCGCACCATCGCCCGTGACAATCCCTTCGCCAGCGAAGTGCGGCAACGCTTCGCGCAAGCCACGGCGCAGGTGCTGGGCGGGTTGGAACCCGCCTGACGACCCTGGCTTGAGGCGCGCCCGCCACCGAAACGGCGAGAAAGTGTGCGCGCTTCCGCAGGCGGGCGAGCAGCGCCGGCTCGTCTCGCAGGCATGTGCCGCACTGCATGGCGGCGGCGCCCCGTGTCGATTTGCTTTACCAATAAGCGCTGGCTGGATAAGCACCGGACACCACGCATTACCCGGCCGCGCCTGCGCCGAGAGACTGCATCCCGCACCGACACACCATTGCGGCGCCGCACCGCCCGACCGAACTGCTGTGAAGCCTGAGTCTCCGTGACGCGCGGAGGCAGCGTGTGGCCCTGCCGCGCGCCGGGCAAACCGGGGCCATAGGCGCGGCACACCGAAGGCCGGCAGCGCCGCGCGCCACGAACAACGCCCGGCATACTTGCCAACATGGCGCTGACTTGAGCGCGTATCCCTGCCTATTCGGGTTAGCGTCTTTCATTTTCCGAAGCTTGAGCGGAAAACATGCGGGAACCGACAGGGATTTTTTCGTTTGCTCCAGCACGCAGACACCAAGGGAGCGTTGGATGTATTTCCATGACAAGCGGCTGCAATATCCCGTGCGGGTGGAGACGCCCGATCCGCTTTTCGCGCGGCAATTGCAGCAGGCGATCGGTGGCGTGGAAGGCGAGATCCGCGTCTGCCTGCAGTATTTCTTTCAGGCATGGGGCAACCGGAGTCCGACGCCGAAGTACCGCGATATGCTGCTGCATACAGCGACGGAAGAAATTGGCCATATCGAGATGCTGGCCACCGCTGTCGCGATGAACCTGGAGCATGCGCCGCTGACACTGCAGGAAACCGCGGCGCAGGCCAGCCCAGTCGTCAGTGCGATCATGGGCGGTGAAAGGCCGCGCCACATGGTGGAAGGCATGTTGCACCAGCACTTGCTGTCCAGCGGCCTTGCGGCGATGCCGGTCAGCTCGGATGGCGTTCCCTTCGATTGTTCCCATGTCTATGCGAGCGGCAATGTCGCCGCCGACATGTTCGCCAATGTCGCCGCTGAATCCACCGGCCGGGTGCTGGCCGTACGGCTGTACAATGCCGCGCATGATCCCGGCATGAAGGATATGCTGAGCTTTCTGATCGCGCGCGATACCATGCACCAGCAGCAATGGCTGGCGGTGGTCCAGGAACTGGGCGGCCAGGCGGCGCTGCCGATCCCCAACAGCTTCGACCAGGCGCTGGAACAACAGGATTTCAGTTATGCGTTCGTGGGAACGGACGTGAACGGCACGGCGCCGCCAGAGGGCCGCTTCACGACCGGGCCGTCGCTGGATGGCAAGGGCCAGTTCAGCGCCGTGCAGGGTGTGCCGCTGGGCGAAGTTCCGGTCCTGGGCCCGGCAAGGGATGGCTCCGGCGCGCAGACCCAGCAGATTGGAAAAATGTGATGGGCGGGGAACTGCCCTGCCTGTCTTTGGGATTTCCCAGCCTAAAGCTAAAGGCTTCAGGACTCATGGCCACGTCGCTTATGCGGCGTGCCGTTCGTGCGTTGCCCGTCATCCAGCATGGATCACGGCATCACCGCATCGATATGTCGATTTCCTGAAGTCCGAATTCCATTTGCTCCAGCGCCATGGAGGTCGCGGCATTGGCCTGCGGCAGGCGCGGCAGGGCTGAAAGCCGGCGCAGCGTTTCCTCCGGCCCCGCCGTGAAGATGGCGGGCTGCGCCAGTGCCGGCGGGGTGGCCAGCAGCGCGTCGATCACCTCCTGCGGCGCGGCCGGTGCCGGGATGGAAAGGTAATCCCGCACCTCGCTCCGCGCCCCCTGCAAGGACGGGCCGACGATGCCGGACAGGTCCAGGTTCGTGCGCTTGGCCATGATTTCCACCGCCAGGAATTCTAACTGCGCCACGGCGATGGCGGCTTCCCGCGGCTTGCCGGCGACCGAGCCGGGATCAGCGAAAACAGTGGCGGCACCGCGAATGGCGGCGCGCACAGGGTTGGAATCCAGCCGGGTCGCGGCCTGGGTCAGCGTCGTCTGCGGTGGCGGCGTGGTGCATCCGGCCAGCAGGCTCAGCAGACCCAGTGCCACCCATGACCGCCGCGACATGCGGGGGTCGCAACATGCGGGATCAGCGAGGTTATGACCTCGTTTCATCGTGCTTCTCCGTACAAAGCCGTTGGTGCCAGGATCAGCCAGAAGCAGGCCGTTGAAGGCATTTGAAAGACCTGGCTGGGGCTCGGGTTCTGCCCGTCATCGCGAAGCCCGCCCGGGCGGCCTGGCATATAGGAACGCCCCCTGCCCCGCGTCACCCCGGCCGGCGCGCGTAACATCCGGCCACCCATGCCGCGACGCCTTTCGTTCGCGGCCATGCGGAAGATGCTGGCCGGTGCCAATCCCACTGGCTGCCGCATAGCTTCCGCTCGGTCCTTTCCTGTCATGAAAGCACGCAAGCGCGCATTTCTTTGCCCTTCTGTCATGATTCACACATTCTTCCACGGGCCAGAGGAATAAAAGACCCTTGCGCGAGCAGAAAACTCCCGCACTCGCGGCCGGTGCCCGATGCGCCCCCACCGTACCAGCATGACGGACCCATCATGAGCCTGCGCCAGTTTCGGCACGACCCCGTTCCCAATCCACGCAACCATCTGCTGGTCTCCCTGCCGGCCGATGACCTGGCCCGGATATGGCCCCGGCTGGAATGCGTCGAGTTGCCGCTGCGCTATATCCTGTTCAGGCCGGAACAGCGGATCACGCATGTCCATTTCATGGAATCCGGCTGGGCCTCGATGATCACCGTGCTTATCGATGGCGGAGCGGCCGAGGTCGGGCATGCCGGCCGTGAAGGCATGGCCGGGCTGCCGCTCGTCCATGGCATCGACACCGGCTCGGTCGAAGCCATGGTCCAGACACCAGCGGTCGCCCTCCGCATGAGCGGTGATGCGCTGCGGGAGGAGATGGCGCGGAGCCCCGCCTTTCAGGCGCTGCTGCTCCGCTATACCCTGGCCTTCAGCGAACAGGTCACGCAGACCGCGGCCTGCAACGGGCGACATCTGCTCGAACAGCGCCTCGCGCGCTGGCTGCTGATGGCGCACGACCGGGCGGAGGGCGACGAGTTCACCATGACGCAGGACTTCCTGGCGATGATGCTCTGCGTCACCCGGCCCTCGGTCACGATGGCGGCGCTGCATCTGCAGGAAGAAGGGCTAATCAGTTACGGGCGCGGCCGCATCAAGGTCTCTGACCGCAACGGGCTCGAGGCCATTACCTGCGAATGTTATGGGGTGGTCCGGCGGCGCTACGAACAACTGGTTGGCTGCGTGGGTTAAGGCCGGTCAGCACCCGTTGCACCGGTGCGGCGGCGGGCATTATGCGGTCAGGAGGAATACTTTCCCTGGGCCGCCGAACTGGATCTTCGTCTGGACCGCCCCGCCGCCAGCGAAGGAAGTCGCCCCTCTTCAGCGGTCGCGGAGGCTTGCCAGGACAGGACTTCCACCCGCTCGGCCAAGCCAAATTTGGACTCGACCACGGATCGCCGGAAAGCCTGCTCGGCCTGCGCCCCGGATCTTCCCTTTGGATAAAGGGCGACGACGCGCGCCATCATCAAAATGAGAGTGATATTCGTGGAGAGATGCTCTTTCTGCAGTAACGCCTGCAGCGCCTCCATTGTTCGGTCCAAGTCGGGTTTCAATGCTGGTTCCTCCGGGTTCCCCTGGTCAGTTGTTGCTGGTTTGCCGCAACCGCAAGATGTGAAGGCAGGAATTCGCGGCCGATGGCGCGGCCCGACCACCGGATACGCAACCTTGGCCGGCGCGCGGGGGGAGGAATAAGATGAAGGATATCACTGGCACTTCGGCCATTCAGCTTGCAGCGATTGATCGCGGCTGGCGGTAAGGCAGTGTGCCGCCAGGGCAGGCTGCAGCCGCTTATCAGGCATCATTGGCGCTTGCGCGGCCATCAAGTCATGGTGAAGGAGCGCGGTGGCCAGCGTGGCCTCAGTCGGGGATCGTCATCCAGGAGGCGCCTGCCGGAAAATGCCCATAGCTTCCGCGGGGCACTGAATTCCGCCGGGTGGACCACCGGCCGCCCCACGCCCGCACATGACGGGATCGGGATGCAAACCGTCCAGACCGGACGCCATCCGCAGCGGATCGAAGGGGGTTCGATCGGGGGAGAGATGGTCGGAATGGCGGGATTCGAACCCACGACCCCTTGTCCCCCAGACAAGTGCGCTACCAGGCTGCGCCACATTCCGATGTGCGGGGGCATAGCACTGGCTTACCGGTGCCTCAACCCCCCAAGGCGCGGAATAGCGCGGCTTCAGGCGACTGTATGGGTCTCGGCCAGCGCGCGCAGTTCTTCGGCCAGGTCCTCAAGTTCCGCCAGCGCCTCACGCAGCACGTGATGGCCCGAATCCGGAATCGCGCTTTCGTCCGGCGCGGAGTCGGCGCCGGTTGGCCCGGCAGCCTCGGGCACGTCCAGCCCGCCTTCCCGCAACAGCCGCTGCACCCCTTTGATGGTGTAGCCCTGGGTATAGAGCAGGTCGCCGATCCGCCGCAGCAGGGCGATGTCCTCGGGGCGGTAATAGCGCCGCCCGCCGCCGCGCTTCAGCGGCTTCAGTTGCGGGAACTTGGTTTCCCAGAAGCGCAGCACATGCTGCGGGATGTTCAGATCCTCCGCGACCTCGCTGATGGTACGGAAGGCCGTCGGCGCCTTGCGGAGCCGCGCGGAGGAATCGGCGGGGTGGTCGCCTTCGTCGGCCGGGGGGGGCAGCCCGTCATCAATCATGGCCAGCCTCAATCATCGGTGGCCGGCACCGCTTCGCCATTCAGGCGCGCCTTCAGCACCTGGCTGGGGCGGAAGGACAGGACGCGGCGGGGCATGATCGGCACTTCCACGCCGGTCTTCGGGTTGCGGCCGACGCGCAGGCCCTTCTGCCGAACGGTGAAGGTGCCGAAGGCCGATATCTTCACGGCCCTCCCGCTTTCCAGCGCGGCGGAGACGCGCTCCAGCACGTCTTCCAGCAATTCAGCGCTCTCATTACGGGAAAGGCCGACCTGGGCGTAGATCGCCTCAGCCAGTTGCGCGCGCGTGATGGTGTTCATGACCTAACGCGGCCCATGCCGAAAATCCCTCGCAACCTACTCTAGTGCAAAGAAAACCGGCATCCCTGCCCTGCGTCAACCGCGCTGGGCCGCCTAGGCGGCTCCAGCACGGCCGAGCACGCGAAGAGTCCAGGAGTGTCGCAATGTGGCAACACCTGTGGCGGCGCCGTCACGGTCCAGTGAGATCAGGCGCGGCGCTGTAAAACCGCTGTGAAGAAGCCATCCGTGCCATGCCGGTGGGGCGAAAGCTGCATGAAGGGCCCCTCAACCTCGGGCGGCGGCGCGTCGGAGACATCCGCCCAGGCCTGGGCGAAGGGCACCGTCTCGTATTCCGGGTGGCGGGCCAGGAAGCCTTCCACCTGGGCCACATTCTCCTCCGGCAGGACGGAGCAGGTGGCGTAGACC
Organism: Roseomonas sp.; assembly: GCA_028288745.1. Taxonomy (GTDB): domain Bacteria; phylum Pseudomonadota; class Alphaproteobacteria; order Acetobacterales; family Acetobacteraceae; genus Pseudoroseomonas. Next base: position 6,565 of record JAQGHX010000113.1, read on the forward strand.
AACCGCCCTCCCTTGGCGACCAGCCCGGCCGTGGTGTCCAGGATATCCTGCTGCTTGGCGGCCAGTTCCATCACGTCGCGCGGGGTGGTGCGCAGCCGCGCATCGGGGTTGCGGCGCCAGGTGCCGGTGCCGGTGCAGGGCGCATCGACCAGCACGCGGTCGAACTGCCCGGCGCGGCGTTTCACCCAGCGGTCGCCCTGCTCCAGCAGGTGGCGCTCGGCATTGTCCACGCCGGCGCGGCGCAGGCGCTTCACCGCCCCTTCCAGCCGGGTGTTGGACACGTCGCAGGCGACGATCCGGCCCTTGTTCGCCATGGTGGCGGCCACAGCCAGGGTCTTGCCGGCGGCGCCCGCGCAGTAATCGGCCACGCGCATTCCCGGCTTCGCGCCGGTCAGCAGCGCGATCAACTGGCTACCCTCGTCCTGCACTTCCACGAGACCTTCCAGGAAGGCCTTGCTGGCGAGAATCGGGCGGCGGTCGCTGATGCGCAGGCCCCAGGGGGACCAGGGCGTCATGGTGGTGTTGATGCCTTCGGCCGCCAGCGCGGCGGCGGCTTCCTCACGCGTGCCGCGCAGCAGGTTGGCGCGCAGGTCCAGGGGGGCGGAGGCGTCCATCGCCAGCGCCTCCTCCGCCAGATCGGCGCCGAATCGGGCGCGGAAGGGCTCCAGCGCCCAGTCGGGCAGGTTCAGCCGGATGGCTTCCGGCATGTCGGAGGATGCCAGTTTCCGGCCGGCCAGGGCCTCCACCGCGCGGCGCTCGCCCGGGTCCAGCGGCGGCGGGTTGAAGCGCCCGCCGGGGAAGGCCTGGTCGACACGGTCGGGTGTCCATTCGTCGACCAGCAGCAGATGCGCCATCACCAACTGGCGTGGCCGCGCCGGCAGGCCAACCTGCTCCAGGTGCCAGGTCAGCCGCAGGCGCTGGCGCAGCACGCCCCAGGCCCGCTCGGCCACCGCGCGACGGTCGCCGCTGCCGATGTAGCGGCGTCCACGGAAGAAGTCGTTGGCCGTGGCATCGGCGGGGCGGCGCGGGGTGGCATCGACATCCGCGACCAGGGCGATGGCGGCGGCGATACGGGCGGAAGGGGTCAAGTCTCAGCCATCCTGGCGGTAGTTCGGGGCCTCGCGCGTGATGGCGACATCATGCACATGGGATTCGCGCAGCCCGGCGCCGGTGATGCGGCGGAAACTGCAATTCGTCTGCATGTCGGCGATCGTGGCGTTGCCGGTATAGCCCATGGCCGATTTCAGCCCGCCCACCATCTGGTGGATGACATTGCCGACCGGGCCCTTGTAGCCGACGCGGCCCTCGATGCCCTCGGGCACCAGCTTCAGCTGGTCCTGCACATCGGCCTGGAAGTAACGGTCGGCCGAGCCGCGCGCCATGGCGCCGATCGAGCCCATGCCGCGATACGACTTGTAGGAGCGGCCCTGGTACAGGAACACCTCGCCCGGCGCCTCGTCGGTGCCAGCGAACATGCTGCCCATCATCACGCAGTCGGCGCCGGCCGCGATGGCCTTGGCGAGATCGCCGGAGGAGCGGATGCCGCCATCCGCGATGGCCGGGATGCCGGCCTCATGCGCCGCGGCGGAACATTCCATCACCGCCGTGAGCTGCGGCACGCCCACGCCCGCGACGATGCGGGTGGTGCAGATGGACCCGGGGCCTATGCCCACCTTCACCGCGTCGGCGCCGGCTTCCGCCAGGGCCCGCACGGCTTCAGGCGTAGCCACGTTGCCGGCGATGACCTGCACGGTGTTGGACAGGCGCTTCACGCGCTCCACCACCTTCATCACGCCGGCCGAGTGGCCATGGGCGGTATCAACCACGATCACGTCGACCTCGGCCTGCACAAGCAGTTCGGCGCGGCGGATGCCGTCCTCGCCGGTGCCGGTGGCGGCGGCGGCGCGCAGGCGGCCCATCAAATCCTTGGCGGCATTCGGGTTGGCCTGGGCCTTGTCCATGTCCTTCACCGTGATGAGGCCGACGCAGCGGTACTGGTCGTCCACCACCAGCAGCTTCTCGATCCGGTGCTTGTGCAGCAGCTCCCGCGCCTTGGAGAGCGAGACGTCGCCGGTGACGGTCACGAGGTTCTCGCGCGTCATCAGCTCATAGACGCGCACATTGGGGTCGGTCGCGAAGCGCACGTCGCGATAGGTCAGGATGCCGACCAGGCGCTTGCTGTCGCGCTCGACCACAGGAATGCCGCTGATATGGTAGGCGGCCATCAGGGCCTGCGCCTCGGCCAGGGTCTGGTCGGGGTGGATGGTGACAGGGTTCACCACCATGCCGCTCTCGAACTTCTTCACCTGGCGGACGGCCGCGGCCTGCTGCTCGGGCGTCAGGTTCTTGTGGATGACGGCGATGCCGCCGGACTGCGCCATGGCGATGGCCATCGGGCCTTCGGAGACCGTGTCCATCGCGGCGGCGACCAGCGGGATGTTGAGGGAAATCTCCCGCGTCAGCTTGGTTCGCACATCCGCCTGGTTCGGCAGGACAGTGGAATAGGCGGGCACCAGCAGCACGTCGTCGAAGGCATAGGCCTCGGCGATGAAGGGGCGCTGCGGCGCGGCCGCGCCGGTCCGAGAATCGGTGGAGGATTGGTCTGGTGCCATGGCGGGAGCCTTTCGCAGATTCGGCGCGCGTTCCGCTGCCTTGGCGGTGCGTCCTACCCCCGAAGGCACGCCCGCCGCAAGCGTCACGACCGTGACACCCGCGCGGGCCTACCCTGCTTCCCCCGCGCAACGCGAGGGGCGCGGAACGGGGAGCGGGGGAAGCCCTTGGTTGAGGAAGGGGCCGCGGAGGAATGCCCCCGCTTTTTTACTGTTCATCGGCGCTCTGCCGCCGGGGGCGTGGCCATGGGCCGCATCGGCCCCATGGCAAGGCAGCAAATCGTGGCCCGGGGAATTCCTTCCCCTGGCCTTCTTCAGTCCCGCGGCGTGTCCGCAGCGGCCCCGGCACCCCGGAAGCCCTGGGCCACGACATACATCTCCGCGCTGTCCTTGCGGCTGGAGGGCGGCTTGGCGTGCTTCACGCTCGCGAAGTCGCGCTTCAGGCGGTTCAGCATGTCGCGCTCGGTGCCGCCCTGGAACACCTTGGCGACGAAACTGCCATTCGGCGTCAGCACCTTGCCGGCGAAATCCAGCGCCAGCTCGATCAGGGCCAGGATGCGGATATGGTCGGTGGCGTTATGGCCCGTCGTGTTGGGTGCCATGTCGGAGAGCACGAGGTCGGCTGGCCCCTGCATGGCATCCAGCACCGCCTGCTCCACCGCCAGGTCCTGGAAGTCGCCCTCCAGCAGCGTGGCGCCGGCGATCTCGTCCATCGGCAGCAGGTCCAGGGCCACCACACGGCCGGTATTGCCCACGCGCTGCACCGCCACCTGCGTCCAGCCGCCGGGCGCGGCGCCCAGGTCCACCACCCGCTGGCCGGGGCGGAACAGCTTGTACTTGTCGTCCAGCTCGATGATCTTGAAGGCGGCGCGGGAGCGCCAGCCGGCGACCTTGGCGGCGCGGACATAGGGGTCGTTCAATTGCCGCTCCAGCCATTTCTGGCTGGCGGTGGTACGGCCCTTGGCGGTACGCAACCGGGTGGTCAGGTTGCGTCCGGCCTCGATCGGCGGCTTCACGATAAGCGATCCTTCAGGGAAACGGGTGCGCGGCGTGGCGAGTGGCGAAGGGCGCGCGGGCAGAACCGGCGCCATCCTCGCGCATCATACGCTGAAGCATGCCTTCGCGCAGCCCGCGGTCGGCGACCGTCACGCAGGAGGACGGCCAGACCCGCCGGATGGCGGCATAGATGGCACAGCCCGGCAGCACGAAATCCGCCCGCTCCGGCCCCACGCAGGGGTGGGCGCGCAATCCTTCCCGCCCCAGGGAGAACAGGTCCCGCAGCGCCTGGTCAGCCGCCTCGGTATCCAGGATCTTGCCGTCGATCAGCGGGCGCGAGTAGCGCGGCAGGGCCAGCGCCACGCCGGCCAGCGTGGTCACGGTGCCGCTGGTGCCCATCAGCCGCACGCCCCCCGCCCGCATCTCCTGCCCGATGCAATGGACCTGGTCGAAGCGGGAGAGCGCCTCGGCCACCTCATCCACAACGGAATAGAAGCCGTCCGCCGTGAAGCAGCAGAGGCCGGCGCGCTCGGCCAGCGTCACGACGCCGAGTGGCAGCGAGACATACCCGATCAACGAGGCCGTGCCGCCTTCCCGCCGGATCCAGGCGATTTCGGTGCTGCCGCCGCCGATATCGAAGAGCAGTGCCCGGCGGTCGGTCCCGCGCAGCAGCGGGGTGCAGGATTCCATCGCCAGTTCGGCTTCCTCGCGCGCCGGAATGATGCGCAGCGGCAGGCCGGTGATCTCGCGCGCCCGGGCGATGAAGGCGGCGCCATTGATGGCCTGGCGGCAGGCCTCCGTGGCGACGGCCAGGATGCCACGCAGCGGGCGGCGCAGCATTTTTTGCGTGCAGGCCTGAAGCGCGGTGATGGCGCGTTCCATCGCCTCATCCGACAGGCGGCCGGTGGCGGCCAGCCCCTCGCCCAGGCGTACGACGCGGCTGTAGCTGTCCACCACCCGCACGACACCGGAGGCGGTGGGCGTGCCGACCAGCAGGCGGCAATTGTTGGTGCCAAGGTCGATGGCCGCGAAGGCACCCGCCACTTGGCCCGCCTGCAGGCCGAAAGATGGCCCGGAGGAAGAACAGGGGCGGAGTGCGGAACTGGCGCGGGAAGGGTAAGGGTCTGACATGGTGTTCTGGTCCGGCGGCTCCACGGTCATCGGCAGGGATGGCCAAGGAGTACGCCGGCAAGGCTGATGATCCTGCCTGAGGCACGGCGGGGCAAGCAATTTCGCACCCTTGTCACAAATGGTGCGCCGGGTGGGGTTGCGCACCCCCTGGGCCGATGCTAATTGGCCGCCGCGCCGTTGGGGAATAGTTTAACGGTAGAACTCCCGACTCTGACTCGGGCAGTCTTGGTTCGAATCCAGGTTCCCCAGCCACCTCTTCCCGGCCCCGTATCAGGCTCCATGCCAGGCCACAGGAAGACCCCCATCGCCCCATGAAAGCTGCTCCGGCGCCACCCGCAGGCCGTCGCGACGTGGTTTCATGCCTGTGCGGCGCCCCGGTGCCGGGCTAGCATCCGCGCCCCTTGACCCCACCACGCCACGACCTGACAGGCCCGACTGGATGACCGAACTTGCGTTCCACAACAGCGCCACACGCCAGCGGGATATCTTTGTCCCGATCGATGCGGAACATGTGCGCCTCTATGTGTGTGGGCCGACCGTCTATGACCTGGCGCATCTGGGCAATGCCCGCCCGGTGGTGGTGTTCGACGTTCTGACCCGCCTGCTGCGCGCCCGCTTTCCGCGCGTGACCTATGTTCGCAACATCACGGACGTGGACGACAAGATCAACGCCCGCGCCAAGGCCAGCGGCGAGCCGATCAGCGCCATCACCGCCAGCACCACGGCCGATTTCCACCGGGACATGGCGGCGCTCGGCTGCCTGCCGCCGGACGAGGAACCCCGCGCCACCGATAACATCGCCCAGATGATCACGCTGATCGAGAAGCTGATCGCCAGCGGCCATGCCTATGCGGCCGAGGGGCATGTGCTGTTCTCGGTGCCCAGCTATGCCGATTATGGCAAGCTCTCCGGCCGCTCGCCGGACGAGATGCTGGCCGGCGCGCGGGTCGAGGTCGCACCCTACAAGCGCGACCCGGGCGATTTCGTGCTGTGGAAGCCCAGCGATGACGGCCTCCCCGGCTGGGACAGCCCCTGGGGCCGTGGCCGCCCCGGCTGGCATATCGAGTGCTCGGCCATGGCCTGGCGCTACCTCGGCCCGGAATTCGACATCCATGGCGGCGGGCACGACCTGCTGTTTCCGCATCACGAGAACGAACTGGCGCAATCCGCCTGCGCCTTCCCCGGCAGCAACTTCGCCCGCTACTGGCTGCATAATGGCATGCTGCTGGTGGATGGCGAGAAGATGTCGAAGTCGCTCGGCAACTTCATGACCGTGCAGGACATCCTGCAGCGCGGGCCCTGGGCCGGCGAGGCCTTCCGCATGCTGCTGCTGAAGACGCATTACCGCGCGGAACTGGACTATACGGCGGAACGCCTGGACGAGGCGCATGGCGAGCTGGACGATTTCTACGCCCTGCTGGCCCGCGACCTGCCCACCCCCGCCGCGGATGACGCCCTGGTGGCCGAGATGGCCGAATGGGCCATGGCGCCGCTGGGCGACGACCTGAACACCGCCCTGGCCATCGCCCGCCTGCGCGACCTGCGCACGCTGGAGAATGTCGCGACCGTGGGTGGGTCCGACACTGCCGTCCTCGGGCGGATCGGACGGGAATGGGCGCCGGAATCCGGCCAGGCCGCTGCGGCGCTGCGGCGGGCGGCGGCGGTGCTGGGCCTGCTGGGCGCCGACCCGCGCGGCTGGCGCCAGGGCGTCGCGGCCGATGAGGGCGCCGCGATCGAGGCCGCCATCGCCGCGCGCCTTGCCGCCCGTGCCGCCAAGAACTGGGCGGAGGCCGACCGCATCCGCGCCGAGCTCACCGCCCAGGGCATCGTGCTGGAAGACGCCGCCGGCACCACCACCTGGCGGCGCGCCTGATACGCGGCGGGGCCGGCGCCCCGCCCCCGCCGGAATTCTGACAGGCGGGCGTCCTGACAGGCGGGTATCCCGTGCCGGCAGCCTTGTGGTGGCTACCAGCCCGCATGGCTGCCCTGGGATCAAAGCCCCCGGTATTGATCTGCATCATGGCGCCGGCGCGGCCGCCATGCGGGTCAGGTGGCCGGGCTTCGCCCGCGCCGCTGCACTTTGGCCCGCCCCGGCAGAATTCGGGCCCACATGCCCAGCGCCGCCATTCCCGCCGCCACGATGCCGACCCAGAGCGCCGGTCGCAGCCCGAACCCGACATCAAGGTTGGCCTGCAGCACCGGCCAGAACGGGATTCCGGTGAACAACCCATACCACCCGGCCTCCAGCAGGGCGGTCCCCAGCGCGGTGGCGGGCACCAGCAGCAGCAGGCGCGGCCAGGAGGGCGCGCCACCCTTCGGCGCCAGCAGGCGGTAGGCCATCAACCACAGGAACAGGCCAGCGGTCAGCATGGCCTCGGTGACGTCCACCTTGGTCTGCAACACGAAATGCACCAGCCCCAGCACGCCGATGCCGTAGGCCGCGCGGTGCAGCAACTGCCAGCGGCGCCCGCCCAGGCGCCTGACCCAGCCATCGGTAGAGGTCACGCCCAACGCCACCAGCCCGGCCAAGGCCACGAAACCGATGGTGAGATAGAAGCGCAGCGCGATCTCGGTGACCAGCTTGGCCAGGTCCCATTTCAGGTCGGCGGCATACAGGGTCAGGTGCGACAGGGCATAGGCCATGGCCGCCACCCCCACCATGCGGCGCACCAGCATCACCCGTGGCCAGCGCAGCATCTGCCGCAGCGGCGTCACCAGCAGCGAGAGCAGCAGGATGCGGATGGCCCAGAGGCCCGTCTGGTGGATGGCCTCGGTGATCGGGCGCGGCCCCAGGGCATTGCCGGCCGCGAGCCACGCCACCCAAAGCGCCGGCAGCATCAGCGCCACCAGCACCGCCAGCTTGAATGGGGAAAACGCGCCCTGGCGGTCCCTCCAGGGCGCACTGAGGTTGAGGCGCGGCATCCGGACGGCGTGGGTGGTCATGCGGGGCGGCGTCCTGCTGGCGATAGGAAGCAGCAGATGTAGGGGCCGGGGCGCCGCGCACCAGACGCCTGGGCAGCCTCTTGCATTCCCGCGGAGGGAAGGTTCCATCTCTGCCGCAGTTCGCACCAGATGGAGCATGACGCCATGTCACGTATCGCCCTCGCCGCCACCCTCGCCCTCTGCCTTGGCAGCGGTGCCGCCCTGGCCCAGCATGCCGGCCATGGCGCCCCGGCGGCCCCGGACGCCGGCCAGAGCGCCTCGACTCGCGCCTTCAAGGACGCGATGACGCGGATGCACCACGACATGAACATCCCCTATTCCGGCGATACCGACCGCGACTTCGCCGCCAGCATGATCCCGCACCACCAGGGCGCGACCGCCATGGCCAGGGTCGAGCTGGAACACGGCCAAAACCCGGAGATGCGCAAGCTGGCGCAGGAGGTCATCGCGGCGCAGGAGAAGGAGATCGCCCGGTTGCGCGCCTTCCTGGCCCGGCCGCGCTGAGGCGCCCCTTTCCCGCCCCGTCCCGGGGGGCTATCGGGGGCGCCACATGCCTCGCGCCTCAAGCCTCCCAAGGATCACCGCTCCATGACCGGCCGCGAAGGCGGCGCCGACCTGGCGCCGCTGCCGGGCGAAAGCCCCATCATCGTCCTCGTGCGCCCGCAACTGGCCGAGAATATCGGCACCGCCGCGCGTGCCATGGCGAATGGCGGGCTGTTCCACCTGCGCATCGTCGCCCCGCGCGACGGCTGGCCGCAGGAACGCGCGTGGTTCGCCTCCTCCGGCGCCGACCGCATCCTGGACGCGGCGACCATCCACCCGAACGTGGCCGATGCCGTGGCCGACTGCCACCGCGTCTTCGCCACCTGCCCGCGCCCCCGCCATGTCATCGTGCCCGTGCACACCGCCCGTGGCGCGGCGGATGAGCTGGTGAAGATCTGCCGGGGCGACGGACACCGCGCCGCCATCCTCTTCGGCCCCGAGCGCGCCGGGCTGGAGGCGGAGGACATGGCGCATGCCGACACGCTGGTGCGCTACCCGCTGAACCCGGCCCATATGTCGCTCAACCTGGCGCAGGCGGTGATGATCCTGGCCTATGAGTGGTGGAACGCGGCCGAGGACCGCACGCCCTCCCGTCACTTCATGACCAACGAGACCCAGGTGGCGACCAAGGGTGAGCTGGAGAATTTCCTGGGCCGGCTGGTGGGGGAACTGGATGCCAGCGGCTTCCTGGACAACCACCCGAAGCGCGCTGGCATGGTGCGCAACCTGCGCCACTGGTTCGGCCGGGGTGAGGTGACGACGCAGGAATTACGCACGCTGCATGGCGTGGTCAGCGAATTGTCGAAAGGCCGCATGCGGCGCGGCCGCCCGGAGGACGAGAACCCGGCCCTGCCCTGGGACAGCGACCCAACGCCGCGTTGACGCTGCCCAGGGGGCCTGCATAGTCTTCCCCTAAGTCCCTTTCAGGGACATGGAGGACTTCAAGATGCATCGCCGCGCTCTGTTGCAGGGGGCCGCACTGGGCGGCCTTGCCCTAGCCCGCCCCAGCCTGGCCCAGCCCGCCCGCACCTCGACCCTGCGTTTCGTGCCACAGGCCAACCTGACGGCGCTGGACCCGATCTGGACATCGGCCATCGTCACGCAGATCCATGGCTACCATGTCTATGACACGCTCTACGGCGTGGACGGCCAGCAGCGCCCGCATCCGCAGATGGCCGAGGGCCACACCGTCTCCAGCGATGGGCGCGTCTGGCGCATCCGCCTGCGCGAGGGCCTGTATTTCCATGATGGCGAGCCGGTGCGCGGCCGCGATGCCGCCGCCAGCCTGGCGCGCTGGTCGAAGCGCGACCCTTTCGGGCAGGTCCTGGCGAAGGTGGTGGAAAGCTGGAGCGCCCCGGACGACCGCACCGTCGAGATCAAGCTGACGCGGCCATTCCCGATGCTGCTGGACGCGATCGCCAAGCCGGACGCGAACGTCGCCTTCATCATACCGGAACGGCTGGCCCGCACCGACGCCAACAGCCAGGTCTCCGAGGTCGTGGGCTCCGGCCCCTACCGCTTCCTGGCGAATGAATTCGTGGCCGGCAGCCGTTCGGCCTATGCCAAGTTCGACCGCTACGTGCCGCGCGAGGGCGTGGCGGACTGGACCAGCGGCGGCAAAATCGCGCATTTCAACCGTGTCGAGTGGCACGTCCTGCCAGACCCCGCCACCGCCATCGCGGCACTGAGCAATGGCGAGGTGGACTGGGTGGACCAGCCGCTGCCCGACCTGATCCCGACCCTGGCCCGCAATCCGGGCGTCAAGGTGGACACGCTGGCGACGGCGGGCTTCCTCAGCCTGATGCGGCTGAACCACCTGCACCCCCCCTTCAACAACCCCAAGGTGCGGCGGGCGGTAGCGCTGGCCGTCAATCAGGCGGACTACATGGGCGTGACCCAGGGCGACGAGCGCTCGGCCTGGCGGGAATGCCACAGCCTGTTCCCCTGCGGCACGCCCTATGGCACCGAGGACCTGTCGGAACTCGCGCGCGCGCCCCGCAGCCTGGACCGCGCCAAGGCCGCACTGGCGGAATCGGGTTATGCCGGGGAGAAGGTCGTCATCATCAACCCCACCGACTTCCCGCTGATCGGCCCGCATGGGCAGCTCACCGCCGACCTGCTGACCCGCATCGGCATGAACGTGGACCTGATGGAAAGCGACTGGGGCACCGTGGTGCAGCGCCGCGCCTCGCGCGAGCCGGTGGAGAAAGGCGGCTGGAGCATCTTCCACACCTATGGCTCGGCGATGTCCTACATCAACCCGGCGGTCTCCTCGCTGGTGAAGGGCACGGGCGCCGAGGGCTGGTTCGGCTGGTACTCCAGCCCGCAGATGGAGGACATGATCCAGACCTGGCTGGACGCGCCTGACGAAACCTCGCAGAAGCGCATCGCGGATGCGGTGAACAAGCTGGCGCAGGATGACGTGGCCACCGTGCCGCTCGGCCAGTTCTTCATCCGCACGGCCTATCGCAGCAACCTGACCGGCTTCGTGAAGGGCAGCATGCCCTACCCCTGGGGCGTGCGGCCCGCCTGATCCATCAGGCCGCGCAGCCAGCTTCCGCTGGTGGCGAAGGCACGGTCGGCGGCGCCCACATGGCCCGCCGACCGCAGGAAGCCATGCACCGTGCCAGGGAAATACTCGGCGCTGACATCCACGCCGGCCTCGCGCAGCTTCGCTTCCATGGCGTGGTTCTCGCTGGCCAGCACGTCCAGCTCCGTCAACGTCATATGGACCGGCGGCAGGCCGCGCAGGTCGGCGCGCAGCGGCGCGGCGAAGGGGTTCACGCGGTCGGCGGCCTGCGGCGCGTAGCAGTCCCAGTAGAATCGCATCCGCTCCCGCGTCAGGCCGTAGCCATCCGCGAATTCGGTGTAGGATGCCGTGTCGAAGCGGCTGTCATAGACGCCGTAGCCCAGCAGCAGGCCGCGCAACGCGATCTCCGGCGCCACTTCCCGCAGCATCAGCGCGGCGCCCAGCGCCAGGTTGGCCCCGGCGGAATCGCCGCCCAGCACGATGCGCGCCGGGTCCAGCCCCCATTCCGCGCCGCGCGCGGCCAGGGCGCGCGCCACGCCCACGCATTCCTCCAGCGCCTGCGGGAAGACGGCCTCCGGGCTCAGCGCGTAATCCGGCCCCAGCACGGCGCAGCCGGAGGCCGCGGCATATTCCCGCATGGTGCGGTCATGCGTGTCGATGCTGTTCCAGACCCAGCCGCCGCCATGCAGGTAGACCAGCACCGGCAAAGGCGCCGCTGACGCGACGGGCTTGTGCAACCGGCAGGCGATGCGCCGGCCGCGCACCAGCAGCCAGAGGTCCTGGCTTTCCGCCATGGCCGGCCCGCCGGAGAGCGTCAGGTTCAGCGCGTCATTGATGGCGCGTGGTTCGTCGAAGGGCCGGCCCAGCACGATGGGCGGGAAGGCTTTGGCGCGTTCCTCCATCATCGCGTTGAAGGCGGCCATCTGCGGGTCGATGCGGTGCATGGTTCAGCCCACCTGCCGGGTCATGCTGCGCAGGGTGACGAATTCCTCGGCGGCGGTGGGATGGATACCGACCGTGGCATCGAAATCCTGCTTGGTGGCGCCGGCCACAATGGCGATGGCGATGCCCTGCATCATCTCCGCCGCATCATCGCCGATCATGTGGGCGCCCAGGATCTTTTGGCTGGCCCGGGCCACCACCAGCTTCATCACGGTCTTACGCGGCCGCTTGCTGATGGTGTGGCGCATGGGCGTGAAGCGGGTCAGGTAGATATCGAGCGGCTCCTGCAACATCGCTTCCTCCTCGGTCAGGCCAACGGTCGCGGCGGGCGGGATGGTGAAGACGGCGGTGGGCACGTTCGCCAGGCTGGCGATGCGCGGCTTTCCGCCGAACAGCGTATCGGCCAGCGCATGGCCCTGGGCGGTGGCCACGGGCGTCAGGTTCAACTGGTCCGTCACATCGCCGATGGCGAAGATATGCGGCTGGCGCGTGCTCTGCGTGCCGTCCACCGGAATGGCGCCGAAGCGGCCGGGGACGATATCCACCGCCTCCAGGTTCAGCCCCTTCGTATTGGGCTCGCGGCCGGTGGCGAACATCACGGCATCGGCGGTGACGGTCTCTCCCACCGTGGTCGTCACCTGCACGCCACCCGCCACCTGTTCCAGCCGGGCGGCCTCGTGCCCGGCATGTTGCCGGATGCCCAGATTGTCCAGCGCGTCGCGCATCGCCTCGCGGATGTCCTGGTCGAAGCCGCGTAGCGGCAGCGGCTGGCGGTAGACCAGATCCACCTCCGCCCCCAGCGCCCGCAGCAGGGACGCGAATTCCAGCGCGATATAACCGCCGCCCACCACCGCCACATGCTTCGGCATGGCCTTCAGGGTGAACAGGTCGTCCGAGATCATGCCCAGTTCGGCGCCCGGGATCTCCGGCTTCACCGCATGGCCGCCGGTCGCGATCAGGATGCGCTCGGCCGTCACGCGCTGCCCGCCGACATCCAGCGTATGGGCATCGATGAAGGTGGCGCGGGCATCGAAGCTGGTGACGCCGGCATTGCCCAGCAGGCGGCCATAGATGGCGGACAGGCGCGCGACCTCGGCATCGCGGGCGTCGACCAGCACGTTCCAGTGGTGCTTGCCGGCCACCATGTCGCTCCAGCCGAAGGCCGCCGCCTCATTGGCCCAGAGGCCGTACTCGCCGGCCTGGACCATGATCTTCTTGGGCACGCAGCCGACATTGACGCAGGTGCCGCCCCAGAAGCGCTCTTCCGCCACGCCCACCCGCGCGCCGTGCCCCGCCGCGATCCGCGCGCAACGCACGCCACCGGAACCACCGCCAATGACGAAAAGGTCGAAATCATAGGCGGAGGCGGACATCGGACGGGCTCCAGTCAGGGTGACGGGGCAGAGATGCGCCCCGCCACCGCCACGTCAAGTCTCAGCCACCCAGGCCGCCCAGCGCCAGGTACTTCGTCTCCAGGTATTCCTCGATTCCGTGGGTGCTGCCCTCGCGCCCCAGGCCGGACTGCTTGAAGCCGCCGAAGGGGGCCTCGGCGGTGGAGATGATACCCTCGTTGATGCCGATGATGCCGTATTCCAGCGCCTCGGCCACCCGGAAGATCAGGCCCACGTCGCGCGCGTAGAAATAGGCGGCGAGGCCGAACTCGGTGTCGTTGGCCAGCCGGATGGCCTCTTCCTCCGTCTCGAACCGGAACAGGGGCGCGACGGGGCCGAAGGTCTCCTCGCGAAAGATCAAGGCATCATGGGGCACGTTGGCCAGCACGGTGGGCTCGTAGAAATTGCCGCCCTTCACATGCGGCTTGCCACCCGTGACGATGGTGGCGCCCTTGGCCAGCGCGTCATCGATATGCTGCTGCACCTTGGCCACGGCATCGCCGTTGATGAGCGGGCCCTGGGTCATGCCCGGCTCCATGCCGTTGCCGACGCGCAGCGCCTCGACCGCCACCTTCAGCTTCGCGGCGAAAGCATCGTACACGCCGGACTGCACCAGCAGACGGTTGGCGCAGACGCAGGTCTGACCCGTGTTGCGGTACTTGGACGCGATGGCGCCCTTCACCGCCTCATCCAGGTCGGCATCGTTGAAGACGATGAAAGGCGCGTTGCCGCCCAGTTCCATCGAGGTCTTCTTGATGGTCTCGGCGCACTGGGCCAGCAGGATGCGGCCGACTTCGGTGCTGCCGGTGAAGGACAGCTTCCGCACCAGCGGGTTGGAGGTCAGTTCCTTCCCGGTGCCGGAGGACGGGCCGGTAATGACGTTGCACACGCCCTTCGGCATGCCCGCGCGCTCCGCCAGCACGGCGATGGCCAGGGCGGAAAAGGGCGTCTGGCTGGCCGGGCGGATGACGCCGGTGCAGCCAGCGGCCCAGCCGGGGCCCGCCTTGCGGGTGATCATCGCGGCCGGAAAGTTCCAGGGCGTGATGGCGGCGAAGACGCCCACCGGCTCCTTCGTCACCAGGATGCGGCGGCCCTTGGCGTTCTGCGGGATGGTCTCGCCATTCACCCGGCGGGCTTCCTCGGCGAACCATTCAATGAAGCTGGCGGCATAGGCCACCTCGCCTTTCGACTCCGCCAGCGGCTTGCCCTGCTCGGCCGTCATGATGGCGGCGAGGTCGTCGGTATTGGCCAGCATCAGCGCGGCCAGCTTCTTCAGGATGGCGGCGCGCTCGGCGGCCAGCATGGCGCGCCACAGCGGGAAGGCGGCATGGGCGGCCTCAATGGCGCGGCGGGTCTCGGCGGCGCCCATGGCGGGCACGGTGCCGACCAGTTCGCCCGTGGCGGGGTTCTTCACCTCCAGCACGCGGCCACTATCGGCCCGCACCCATTGCCCGCCGATCACATTGGCCTGCCGTAGCAGGTCCGGGTCCTTCAACGGCAGCCTGGAAACGGTGTCGAGCATGGCGATTCCCCTTTGTCCGGCGCGGCCCGGCTTCGCGGGAGCGCGGCATGTTTAGGGGAAGTTAGGCACGACGCCGGCCCCTGTCAGCCTGAAGCGTGAGAATTACCGGCACGGGCCTGCAACATTTGCCGCGAGCAGCGCGTTCAGCGAGCGCACCGGAAACCTCCGGTGGCATGTTCAGGGCGGCCGTTCCACCGCCCTGCCGTTTCAACATCCGCTTGTGAGGGCACCATGGGTCTCATTCTTCTTATTATCGTGATCCTGCTGCTGGTCGGCGCGCTGCCGCGTTGGGGCCACAGCGCGAGCTGGGGCTACGGGCCTTCGGGCGGCCTCGGCCTGATCCTGATCATCCTGCTGATCCTGGTCCTGATGGGTCGGATCTGACCTACCCGTCGCGCGGCCAGGTTCGCCGGGCCGCGCGACAGCCTCAGACGATCCTGCCGGCCGAGACCGGCAAGGCCGTGAGCGCCAGTTCGAGCGCTTCCAGCATTGCCCCTGCATGTATGGCGCGGATGATCCGCCTCCCCGCCAGCAGGCGCGGAGCCGATGTTTCCAACACCACCGCCGCCCAGATGGCCAGCACCACCCCCAGGGCCAGCGCGAGGTGCAGTTGCGCCAGCACCACCAGCATGCCGCCATGCAGCGGCACCAGAAACACCAACACCGCCCCCAGCATCCCGGCGAGCGTCAGCCCCAGCGCCAGGGTCAGGTCGATCCGCGCCAGCCGCACTGTGGCCATGGCTTCACGCCGCAGGCGCGGCAGGGCGGTGGTGAGCGGGTCGGGCATCATCGGGGCATCGCCCCGGCTGGCAAGGTAGCGGCGGGCCAGGAATTCGGTCCGGGCGGGACGGGTCCAGGGCATCGGCGGGCTCCGGCTGGGCAGGATCATGCTGCATTGCGGCATAATCTTCGCCGACCGCTTCCGCCAGTCCGCGATGGCGCCTCAGCCATGCCCGGGCATGCCGCGCGCGGGCGGGCTGAGGCTGAAACGCCGCCCCGCGCCGCCGGGTTGCCGTGGCTACTCGACCGTGACAGCCTTCGCGAGGTTGCGGGGCTGGTCGACATCGGTGCCCTTCAGCACCGCCACGTGATAGGCCAGCAACTGCACCGGGATGGCGTGCAGGATGGGCGCCACGAAGGGGTCCACCGTCGGCAGCACGACCACGCGCTCGGCGAAGCGGCGCAAGGCGGGGGCGCCGACAGCATCGGTGAAGGCCATGATGCGGCCACCGCGCGCGGCGGCTTCCTGCAGGTTCGAGGCCGTCTTCTCAAACAGCGGCCCGCTGGGGCACAGCGCGATTACCGGCACCGTCGGGTCGATCAGCGCGATCGGGCCGTGCTTCATCTCGCCGGCGGCATAACCCTCGGCATGGATGTAGCTGAGTTCCTTCAGCTTCAGCGCGCCTTCCAGCGCGATGGGAAACAGGCTGCCTCGGCCCAGGAACAGCACGTCGCGTGCCAGCGCCACTTCCCGCGCCAGATCCTGGATATCCGTGCTGTCTTCCAGCAGGGCGGCGGCATGGGCCGGTACCTCCAGCAGCGCGGCGGTCAGACGGGCCTCTTCCTCCCGCGGCAGCACGCCGCGGGCGCGGCCGAAGCCCAGCGCCAGGCAGGCCAGGACCGCCAGCTGCGCCGTGAAGGCCTTGGTGGAAGCCACGCCGATCTCCGGCCCCGCCACAGTCAGCAGGGTGCCATCGGCCTCCCGCGCCATGCTGCTCTCGTCGACATTGACCACCGCCAGCACCTTCTGGTCCAACTGGCGCAGCAGGCGCATCGCCGCCAGCGTATCCGCCGTCTCGCCGGACTGGCTGACCACCAGCGCGCCGCCGCCCTGAGGCAGCACCGGGTCGCGGTAGCGCAATTCGCTGGCGATGTCGGAATCAACCGGGATGCGCGCCACCTGCTCGATCCAGTAGCGCCCCACCTGCGCCGCCAGGAAGGCCGAGCCGCAGGCGGAGAGCGTCAGGCGCGGCACCGTCACGGGGTCGAAGGGCAGCGGCGGCAGGGCGACGGCGCGGCGGGCGGGGTCGATATACTGCCGCAGCGTATCGCCCAGCACGACGGGGTGCTCGTGCAGCTCCTTTTCCATGAAGTGGCGGTAGGCGCCCTTGCCCACCGCCGCGCCGGAAAAGGCGGTCAGCTTGATGGCGCGCTCCACCGGCTGGTCATCGGCATCGAAGAAGGCCGCGCCGCTGTCGGTGATGACGGCCCAGTCGCCTTCTTCCATATAGGCGATGCGGCGGGTCAGCGGCGCCAGTGCCAGGGCGTCGGAGCCCACGAACATTTCCTCCTCGCCGAAGCCGACCGCCAGGGGGCTGCCGCGCCGCGCCGCGATCATCTTGCGCGGGTGGTTGGAAAAGATCATCGCCAGGCCAAAGGCGCCGTGCAACCGCTTCAGCGTGGCGCTGGTCGCGCCTTCCGGCGAGGCGCCGGCGGCCAGGTGGTGGTCCATCAACCGGGCCACGGTCTCGGTATCGGTATCGGTATCGAAGGTCACGCCCAGGGCCTCGAGCTCGGTGCGCAACTCGGCATGGTTCTCGATAATGCCGTTATGCACCACGGAGACCCGCAGGGTGCCGTGCGGGTGGGCGTTGCGCTCGGTGGGCGCGCCATGGGTGGCCCAGCGGGTATGGCCGATGCCGGTGGTGCCGGGCAGCGGGTCGCGCGCCAGCGCGCCCGCCAGATTGACCAGCTTGCCCTCCGCGCGGCGGCGCTCGATGTGACCATTGACCAGCGTGGCGATGCCGGCGCTGTCATAGCCCCGGTATTCCAGCCGCCGCAGCCCTTCCAGCAGGCGTGGCGCCGCGTCCTCGCGCCCGACCACCCCGACGATGCCGCACATCAGCTTTTACCCTTGTTCTGCCGCAAGGCGCGGAAAGCCGCCGCCGCGCCGGGTTTCTCCACCTGCCGCGCCCGGCCGAAGGCCATGGCATCCGCGCCCACGTCGCTGGTGATGACGGAGCCCGCCGCCACGAAGGCGCCATCCCCCAGCGAGACGGGCGCCACCAGCACGACATCCGAGCCCACGAAGACCCCGGCCCCGATGGTGGTGCGGAACTTGGCGTGGCCGTCGTAATTGCAGGTGATGGTGCCCGCGCCGATATTGCTGCGCGGGCCGATATCGGCATCGCCCAGATAGGTCAGGTGATTGGCCTTGGCCCCTGCCCCCAGCACGGTGTTCTTCAATTCGCAGAAATTTCCCACATGCGCTTCCGGCCCCACATCGGTGCCGGGGCGCAGCCGCGCGAAGGGGCCGACCACGGCGCCTTCGCGCACCACGCAGCCCTCCAGGTGGCTGAAGGCACGGATGGTCGCGCCATCCTCCACCCTCACACCCGGGGCGAAGACCACATTGGGCTCCACCGTCACGTCCTGGCCCAGCACGGTGTCGTGGCTGAACATGACGCTGCCGGGCTGCACCAGCGTGGCGCCCCCCGCCATGGCGTCCACCCGCAGGCGGGCCTGCAGCTCGGCCTCGGCCCCGGCCAGCTCGGCGCGGCTGTTGATGCCGCGCAGTTCGGCTTCCGGCGCTTCCACGGCGCGCACGCGGGCGCCGTCGGCGGCGGCCAGGGGCACCAGGTCGGTCAGGTAGTATTCGCCGGCGCGGTTGTCGTTGCGTACCGCGCGCAGCCAGCGGAACAGGTCAGTGGCGGGCGCGCAGAGCACACCGGCATTGCAGAGCCCGATGGCGCGCTCGCCCTCGCTGGCATCGGCGTATTCGACGATTCGGGTAACGTCGCCGGAGGTGTTCTGCACCACCCGGCCATAGCGCGCGGGGTCGGCCGGCCGCATGGCCAGCAGGGCCAGCCCGGCCTCGGCCCGCGCGGCGCGCAGGCGCCGCAGGGTCGCGGTCGTGATCAGCGGGTTGTCGGCATAGAGCACCGCCACGTCCCCGGCGAAGCCATCCAGCAGCGGGGCTGCCTGCAGGGCGGCATGGCCGGTGCCCAGGCGCTCGGCCTGTACCACCGTGGCGTGGGGCGCGGCGGCGCGTTCCAGCGCCGGCATGTCCGGCCCGACCACCACCACGACCCGGTCGAACACGCCTTCGCAGGCGGCGATCAGGTGGTTGAGCATCGGCCGTCCGGCCAGCTTGTGCAGCGCCTTCGGCAGTTTCGAGCGCATTCGGGTGCCGAGACCGGCGGCGAGGAGGATAGCGGCGGCTTGCATCGCCCCCATGTGCCGGTTTTGCCGCCCCCACGGCAAGGACCAAGCCTGTCACATCGCATTGCCCGCCGAAACATGTCATGCCACCCGCCATGCAACCGACCGCGATCTTCGACCTGGACGGCACGCTGGTGGACAGCGTGCCCGACATCCATGCCGCGCTGAGCCGCCTGATGGTGGCGCGCGGCGAGCCCCCCTTCGCCCTGCGGGAGGTGGTGGGCTTCATCGGCGACGGGGTACCCACCCTGCTGCAACGCGCCTTCGCCGCCCGGGGCCGCACGCCCGACGCCACCGCCTATGCCGATTTCATGGCCGATTACGAGGCGAGCGCCGCGGTGCATACCCGCCCCTTTGATGGCATCCCGGCGGCGCTGGATGACCTGCAGGCCGGGGGCTGGCGGCTGGCGGTCTGCACCAACAAGCCGGTGGAGGCCGCGCGCATCCTGCTGGACGCACTGGGCCTGTCGGCCCGTTTCGCGGCGCTGGGTGGCGGCGACAGCTTCCCGGTGCGCAAGCCCGACCCCGCCCACCTGCTGGCGACGCTGGAGGCCGCCGGCGGCGACCCGGCGCGGGCCGTGATGATCGGCGACCATCACAACGACATCGCCGCCGCCCGGGGTGCCGGCCTGCCGGCGGTATTCTGCGCCTGGGGCTATGGCCCGCGCGAGGCCGCCGCCGGGGCCCCGGTGGCCGAGCGGCCGGCGGAATTGCCAGCGCTGCTGGCATCGTTGCTGGCGGCACGCATCGCGGGCCCAACTTCCATCAGGTAGATGGTCATGGCGCCAAACAGGCGGCTCGGGATTTCCAGCCGCACCGGGATAGGCGCGTCGCCCGGCCTCGGCGGCGCCATCCAGGCGGTGCCTTCCTGCGGCTCCCGCGCGCGGTCGCCATCGTCATGCTTGAAGCCGGCCAGTTGCTGCCCAATGAAGCCGCAGCGCACGGCCTCGCCGTGCCAGGCGCTGCTCCAGGGGAACAGCATGTCCCGGCCCGCCGTGCGGGCGCGCATGTCCACCCGGCGCGCGCCATCGAACACGGCGGCCTGGCCGTCGCAACGGCCGGTCTCGGCCAACTGCCGGGACAGGCGCGCGATGGCGGTGAACTGGTCGATGGTGTTGCGCATCATGGATTCGGGCACCGGGTCGCGCTCCGGATCATGCTCGGGCAGGCGGCTGCGCAGGACCGGTTGCCCAGTGGGGTAGTCCATCACGGTGCGCCGCGCCTCGCCCCGGTAGGTGCCATCAACGCTGTAGCGCAGTGGGCGGGCCTCGCCACCGGCCCAACGGCCTTCCACGCCGGCGCTGAACTGCGCGGCCCCGAACAGCCGCGCCAGCCCGGTGGTGCGCCATGCCGCCTGGATGCTGTAGCGGCCGGGCGTGTCGAGATCGAACACCACCTCCACCTGCATCACCTGCATGCCACCACCCCGCACGCTGTAGACGGCGCGCAGAGGCTCCCCCCAGGCCGGTCCCGTGGCCAGGGGGCCAAGGACGAGGACGAGTGCCAGCCGGGCAGCTAAGCGGAGGTGCATCAAAGGGATATGGCCGGGATCACGCCCGATGGAAGGAGATGCGCGCACCCGGCTTGACACGAATCCGCGCGCCCCGTATTTCCCGCCCGTCCCCGATGGGCGCGTAGCTCAGCGGTAGAGCATTCGCTTCACACGCGAAGGGTCACAGGTTCAATCCCTGTCGCGCCCACCATCGGGACTTCCCCATATTTTACGTCATCAGCCGGCAGCGTTTTTGTCGCCGCCACCAGCATTCCAGGGCGCAACCGCGCCGTGGAAGTTGGATCGGCCATGGCATGGCCGCGCGGACAGAGCCTGCGTGGCAGCGCCGGGTACTGATATCCACGCACCGGAAAACCGATGGAAAGCGGCGCCTGCGCTGGCGGCGGCTGCCCCTGTCGCGATGCCGCCTGCCACCATTCTGATGGCCCACGGCGGCACCACGGCCCGGGGCGGGCACCACCCGCCCCGGCCATCGCATCAGCCGCGCGGCGGCGGCGCTTCAGGCGCACCCGCCGGCGGGGCATGGCGTGGGCCGTGCCGGTCCCCGCGTGGCCCCATCGGGCGCTGCGGGCCATGCCGCAGTTCCTCCAGGACCAGCACGCTGTCGCCACTGGCATCGGCCGCACGGAACAGCGCGGCGGCGACAGGGCGCAATTCCTCCAAGGTGACGCTGCCGTCGCGGTTGGCGTCGGCCACGCGGAAGAACATCGCCATGCGGTCATGCATGGCACGCTGCGCCTGCGGCGGCGGCTGGCGCCGTTCGCGACCCGAGGCCGGGCTCGGGCGGTGCGCCGCCATCTGCGCGCGCAGATAGGTGCCCAGTTCCTCGGGCGTCACCCCACCATTTTTGTCGGCATCGGCATCAGCCAGGCGGGCATCGGCATAGGCCATCGCCTCGGCCTCGGTCACGCGGCCGTCATGATCGGCATCGGCTTGCTGGAAGATCCGGCTCTGCATCCGGTCGGGCCCACGGCGGGGGCCGCCATCCGGCCCGGGCTGGGCCATGGCCGGCAGGCTTGCAGCCGCGAGCGCCGCTCCGAACAGGCCAAGGGCGAGGGTGCGTTTCATCAGGCGTCATTCCCTTCTTTGGTGGCGGTCGAAACCGCATGACAGAGATGGGATGCCTTTGTAACAGCCGCATGACCCAGCGCCGCGCCGGCCGTGAGGAAGTGTGACAGGCCAAGCGGCAGCGGGGGGACAGGGCGCGGCGCCCTGCCCCGGGCGGCTTAGTGCCGGTTGGGGCGGCGGGCGGGGGCCGGGGTACGGCGCACCGGCG
>JAQGHX010000120.1 GCA_028288745.1 Roseomonas sp.
CTGGGAAAGCACAGGTGGGTCATCGAGCGCACCTTCGCCTGGATCAACCGCTTCCGCCGCCTCGCCATCCGCTACGGTTCGAGGCACTGCCTCGGACCAGGCTCGACATCCACCACGCCCTCACCGCGCTCGCCTGCTCTCTTATCTGCTTCAACGCATTTCAGGGCCGGTTTCGAAAGACGCTATAAATATATGCCTTCAGGCAGAAGAAGCTTAAATCATCTTCTACGCCCTGAAAGTCGACTCCACCGGAGCACTGGCGCGGCGCGCGATCTCGATCAGGCCAATGCTGCCGCCGAGACTGCCTTCATCCGCGGTTCACGCAATTTGGTGCGGTAATGGGCCTGGAGTTCTTCCGGGGACATCGTCGCCAGGCCACCGAGGCGCGCGGACAGGAGCGGGACGTCCTTCCGCGGAAGTTCATTGCCGCAAGCAACGAAGAAGCGGCCCATGTCCATGCCGGCGATGATCAGCCCCGCGCTGATCGGCAGCGTCGGGTCCTTGGCGATGCGCGTTACCGAATAGCGGACGACATTCTGGGCCTGCTCGATAAAAATCGAGAAAACGCGCTTGGCGACGGAGGCATCGGTATCCTCCTGAAGCATGCGCGCGCAGCACCTCGCCCAGGGAAACATCACCTTTTCCGAGACGAAGCCACTGAAGGACAAAATGATGCCGTTCTGGCGGATGGCCTGATGGAAGCTCTTATACTGCTGTGCAAGAAAACATCTGCTCCAGCATGATTCTGCCACGAACAAGCAAGATTCCCGAACGTTTTTATACCGTGCCGCTCCTCCTCAGATAGCGCTTAAGTAATAGCCCGGCGAGGCCGCGCAGGCGCCCCGGCGCCTCTGGCCCGGCCGGCATGGCTACCCTTGGCGCGGCCGTTCGCGGGGCGCAGGTTTGCGCCGGCGGGCCCGGTGTGGCAACGCCCCGCCGGCGGCAACCCGTTCTCCCGGCAGGCGGGAAAATCCGCGGGCAGAGCCGCCGTATGTCAGATGTTGAGAGGCTTGACCGAATGAGCGGGACTGGGCTTGAGAGCGGTCCCGGCCAGCCGGCCGCGGGCGCGGCGGGTACCGGCCTGGGCTCACCCGGCGGCGGCGCCCCGGCGGCGGAGGTCATGTTCCGCCGCATCCTGCGCAATGCCGCCACCCTGCTCGGCGGCAAGCTGGCGATGGGGCTGATCAATCTCGCCGCCACGGGCATCGCCCTGCGCGCGCTGGGGGTCGAGACCTTCGGCACGCTGATCCTGATCCATACCTTCGCGCAGGCGGCGGCGGCCTTCACCAAGTTCCAATCCTGGCAGGCCGTGCTCCGCTACGGCGCCATCAGCCTGGAGAACGGGCGGCAGGCCGATTTCCGCGCCCTGGTGCGCTTCACCGCATGGCTGGATGCGGGTGCGGGCGGCATCGGCATCCTGCTCTGCTCCGCCGTCCTCCTCCTTTTTGGCGGCGCCTTCGACATCGCGCCCGGCATCGCGGCCACCGCCGCGCTCTATGCGACCTCGACCGCCTTTATGGTGATGGCGACGCCCACCGGGCTGCTGCGGCTGTTCAACCGCTTCGATGTCCTGGCGACGCGCGACACGCTGGGGGCGCTGTTCCGCCTGGCCGGCGCGCTCATCGCCAGCGTGGCAGGGCTGGGGCTGCACGGTTTCCTGACCGTCTGGTATTTGGCGACCGCCATCGGCGGCCTCTCCCTGGCCTATGCCGCCTGGCGGGAGATGCGGCGGCGCGGGCTGGCGGGGGCCGGGGCTACCGGGCCGCTGCCCTCCGCGATCCGGGCGCATCCGGGGCTCTGGTCCTTCGTCTGGTCCACCAACCTGACCACCACGCTGTCGCTGGCCTCCGGGCATCTCGGCACCCTTTGCGTCGGCGCCATGCTGGGCCCGGCCGAGGCCGCGCTGTTCGCCCTGGCCCGGCAGATCGGGGAAGCGGCGCTCAAGCCCGGCCGGTTCCTCAGCCCGGCCATCTACCCCGAGATCGCCCGCCTCGCGGCGCTGCGCGACGTGGCGGCTATCCGCGTGCTGCTCCGGCGGGTGCTGGTGGTGTCCAGCGCCGGGTCGGCCGGGCTGCTGGCGCTGCTCGCCCTGCTGGGGCACCCGCTGCTGCGCCTGGTGGGGGGCGCGCAGGCGGTGCCGGCCTATCCGGTCATGCTGCTCCTGGCCTGCGCCTCAGCCATCGGCTTCGCGGGCTTCGCGCTGGAGCCGATGCTCATCTCGGTGGGCCGGCAGGCCGCGGCGTTGCGGGCCCGCCTCGCCGCCGCGATACTCTACATGCCCGCCGCCCTGTTTGGGCTGCACGCCATCGGGCTGCCGGGGGCGGGCATGGCGTCGATCGCCACGGCCATGGTCATGCTGGCCGCCCAGGCCGGGCCGGCCTCGAAGGCGCTGCGGGCGGGGAATGGCTGTCCCAGCCCTCACACCCGATGACATGGCGGCCAAGGCGCATTATCTTTCAGTCGTAATAGTGTTAGTCGTAATAGTGTCACTTGCGGCGCCCCGGGGTGCCACCGCCTTTGGGAGCATCTTCGTTGCAGCAGGATGAAATTTACGGACAGGTCGTGTCCGCCATCGGGGCCGTGGTCGGCACCACACGACCGATCACCGCGGAAACCAATATCCTTCAAGATCTTAGCCTGGATTCCGTGGCCGTGATGGATTTCATCATGCAGATTGAGACCCAGTTCGACACCATCATCCCGTTGAATCGCATCGCTGAAATTGAAACGGTCGGGGACCTGGTGCGGATCCTGTCCGCTTCCGTCCAGGCGGCCTGACCATGCTGGCCAAGTATCGCGAGTTGCGCGCAGCGTTCGATGCCGTGGCGCAAGTGGGGCAGGACCCCTTTGGCGTGATCTTCGACCGTGTCGTGTCGGCCACAGAAGCCCTGCTGGGCGGCAGGCGTATCCTGCTTCTGGGCACCAACAACTATCTGGGCCTGACCTTTGAGGAGAGCTGCGTGGCCGAGGCCGTCGCCGCCATCCAGGCGGAAGGCACCGGCACGACCGGCTCGCGCATCGCCAATGGCTCCTATGGCGGCCATGCGATGCTGGAGGCGCGGCTGGCGAAGTTCCTGAAGCGCCGCCGGGCCATGGTGTTCTCCACGGGATACCAGGCCAATCTCGGCACCCTGGCCGCGCTGGCCGGCCCCAAGGACCACCTGCTGCTGGACGCCGATTCCCACGCCAGCATCTATGACGGCGCCCGGCTGGCCGGAGCCCAGGTCACGCGCTTCCGCCACAACGACCCCGAGGACCTGCGCCGCCGCCTGCGCCGCCTTGCCAGCCAACCGGGCGAGAAGCTGGTGGTGACCGAGGGCATCTACAGCATGCTCGGCGATACCGCCCCGCTGCGCGACATCGTGGAGGTGAAACGCGAGGCCGGCGCCTGGCTGATGGTCGATGAGGCGCATTCGCTGGGCGTGCTGGGCGAGGCCGGCCGCGGGCTGGCCGAGGCCGAGGGCGTTGAGGCCGATGTGGACTATGTCGTCGGCACCTTCAGCAAGAGCCTGGGCGCGGTCGGCGGCTTCTGCGCCTCGGATGTCGAGGATTTCGATCTGCTGCGGCTGGCGTCGCGGCCTTACATGTTCACGGCCTCCCTGCCGCCCGGCGTGGTCGCCTCTGTCAGCCAGGCGATCGAGGTGATGGAAAGCCAGCCTCTGCGCCGCAGCCGGCTGCACCGCAATGTCCGCCACTTCCAGGGTGGTCTGGTGGCGGCGGGTTTCGACCTGGGCCCTTCCGCCAGCCCGATCGCCTCGATCCGCTGCCCGGATCAGCCCACCGCCATCCGTTTCTGGAACGGGCTGCTGCAGGCCGGGGTCTATGTCAATCTGGCCATCGGCTCCGCGACACCGGAAGGCCGCCCGCTGCTGCGCACCAGCATCTGCGCCGAGCACACGCCGGAGCAGATCGAACTGGCCATCGCCGCCATCAGAGCGGTCGGGACGGAACTCGGCATGACGGGTAACGCGACGCTCGGCGCCGCGGCCGAGTAAGGAGCCGGCCACTCCAGCAGCGCCTTCCGTTTGGCGAATGACATTTGGAAGACGCTTTAGCGTATTGTTTATAAATTAACTTTAGAGAAGCGCGCCAAAGCGTGAATCACGCGAAGAACAACAGGCTGGGGCGGGTGCAGTGAGCCCCTGCGAACGGAACCGCTCTAACGAACGGCGCCACGGCGCCAGAGCCGCCAGAGCAGCGCCGGCGCGGCGCGGACCGGGTGGCGCCGTTGCCATTCAGTCAGTGCCAGCCGCTCGCCGGAATGGCGCTCGATCTTCCAGGCCAGGTAATCGGCGCCACCTTCGAAGGTGAAGGCCGCCTTCACCAGCCGGGCGATGTTCAGGCCTTTGCCGAAGACCTGGCGCGCGCCCCAGCCCCGTCTCCCGCCCGGCCGGCCGGGCCATATGGGTGCCAGCGCACCGTCCGCGCCGGCCTCCGCCGGCAGGCCCTGCGCGACCAGCGCCAGCGGCAGGCCGGCATCGAACCACTCCGCCGCCGCCTCATGGATGGTCGAGCCCCGGCTACCCTTCTCGGTCCGCAATTCGGCGCTATAGGTGCGGGCAAAAAGCGCGCGCCAGTAATCCGCCGGGTGCCCGGAATCCGGGCCCAGCCGCACCGCCCAGAGCGAGGCTGTCGCGAAGGCCTGGGCCAGGGCGACCGCGGCCCAGGTGGCGGCCTCCGGGTCGCGGGCATGCAGCAGCGTGGCGGGCTGGCAGAACCGCGCCCAGATGGTCGTGTCCAGCGTGCCGGGCCGCAGGCGGCGGCTGAACTGGCGCCGCGACAAGACCGCGACCTTGGCCTGGACCGGCCCGGCCCCGGCAGCCTGCCCCCGGCGCAGCAACACGTTGGGTGGCAGCAGCGCGTTCAGCAGCGCGGGCACCGCACGGCCATGGAAGCGGCGATGCCCGTCATGCACCACATACAGGTCCAGCATCCCGCTGGCATCGCCGCTGCGCCGGCACGACCCGTAGAACAGGATGGCGACGACTGAGGCACCGTGCACAGCAACGATATCCCGGGCCAGGGCCAGCGCGCCCGCCATGGCTGGCGAGGCCGCCTCGGGTACCGCGAGCTCGGCGGCGGCACGCTCCGCCAGGGCGTTGAAGGCCGCGCGCCGGGTATCGACCGTCGGTGGCCTCATGGCGCGACGAAGACCACGGGGGCGGAGGCCGTCAGCAGGAGGCCGTCCGGGCCGGGCTCGAACAACTCGCCATCCAGCACGAAAGGCCGGTCCAGCCCGATCCGCAGGGAAGCCGCGCGGCCGCTGTGCCAGCCGGGCAGGCCAGGGGCGCGGCGGCGCAACATCGACCACAACCCGGCCGCCAGCCGCTGCGGCGGCGCCGCCACGTCCAGCCAGCGGATCGCCCCGGTGCCTCCGCCCCAGAAGGGCCAAAGACCGAACATCAACTGGTCCAGCGGCGTGGCCAGCAGCATGAAACGGGCATGGTCCGCCGGCGCTTCGTCGCCGACCGCCACCCGCATCGGGGTGCCCCGCCGCAGCGCCTTGCCATGCGCGCCGCGGCCGGACAGCGCCTGGGCCGCGACCAGCAGCGCGGTCACGCCCACGGCGGCATTGTCCTTCAGGCTACGCTGGTGCAGCGCGCCGCTGGCCAGCCGGGTGGCCTCGGTGAAGCCGGCGGCGCCGAACAGCAGGCCGCGCAACGGCGCCGAGGCCTCGCCGAGCCGCGCAACCTCGATCACCGGGCGCGGCTGCCGGCGCAGGCGGTGCTCGGCGGCGGCGGCCAGCAGGTTCCGCAACGCAGCCTCGCCCTTGCCGGTCTGGCCCAGGGTGCGCGCCGCGAGATTGGTCCGCCCGGCGGCCAGCGGCGCGATGGCGGGCGGCGAGCCAGGCCAGGCTTCGGGCAGGGCGGTCAGCACCTCCCGCAGCGTACCGTCCCCGCCGTTGACCACCAGCAGGCCGATGCCCCGTGCCGCGAAATCCGCCAGCGCAGCGTGCAAGGCGGGCCGCCCCTCGGGCGAGGCGTGCGGCAGGCCGGCGGCCGTGCCCAACCCCGCGCGGCCTTCCTGATGGGCCCGGCTGAGCGGGTTGCTGATGATGCCGATGCGCTGCAAGTCGCGCCCTCAGCCATCCAGCCAGGAGCGCAACGGCGCCCGCCGCCGTGCCGCCAGGGCCTGCAACGTCACCACCACCTGCTCGACGCAGCCCAGCGCCGTCCAGGCCGCCACGACCAACATGCCCAGGTCTGGCCGCCCGAACAGCGTCGCCAGGGTCAGCACCACCAGGTTCGGGTTCCGGCGGGCGATGATCTGGCGGAAGAAGCTGTCGAAGGGCCGCCAGATATGGATTTGCATCTTGAAGATAATGATGAACAGGCCTTCCTGCAGCCGCTGCAGCACATAGCCGCCGAAGACGACGCAGCCGATCAGCACCGGGTTGGGCAGCGGCAGCCCCACCGCGCCGCAGCCGGCGATCCAGGCCAGCCACCAGAAGGGCGGATGGATCATGTCGATCAGGTGGTCGAACCAGTTGCCGAACTTGGTCGAGGTCAGCGTCACCCGCGCCAGCTTGCCGTCCACCGTGTCCAGGAAGGTCATGACCCAGGCGGCGGCCAGCCCCGGCCAGAAGACACCCTGGTAGAACCACCACAGCGCCAGGAACACCAGCGCCAGACTGGCCGCCGTGACCATGTTGGGCGTGATGCCGAGCGCGGCGCAGGCGCGCGTCACCAAAAAGGCCGGGCGCGGCCAGACATGCTTGGTGACGAAATCGGTCACGCCCTTGTAGGCGCCGCCGAACATCCGCCACTCCACCGCGCGGCGGCTGCCGGCGGTCAGTTGCAGCACATAGGGCGTGCCGCGCTTGCGCAGCGCCTGGTCGTAGGCGCCCACCATTTCGGCCGGCGCGGCGGGGCGGAGCCCGGCGAAGGCGGGGTCGCTGGCGGCGGCGCCAGCCAG
>JAQGHX010000138.1 GCA_028288745.1 Roseomonas sp.
CGCGGTGCGCCGCTGGGCGGCCCGCCGCGCGGCCCCACGGAACAGGCGCTGCACGCCATCTGGAGCACGGTGCTGGGGCGCGAAAGCATCGGCCGCGACGAGGATTTCTTCGCCGCCGGGGGCCATAGCCTGGCGGCGCTGCGGCTGATCGCCCAGCTTCGCTCGCGCTTCGCGACGGATCTGCCGCTATCCAGCGTGTTCAGCCACCCGACGATAGCCGCCCTCGCTACCCAACTGCCGGCTGTTTCTGCGGCCGTGAATGCCACCCCGATCGCCTTTATGGCGCCCCAGCCGGACGATCCGCTGACCGGGCCGCAGCAGCGCCTCTGGCTGCTCGCCCAGGGCGATCCCGCCGCCAACGCCGCCTATGCCCTGGTGGCGGCTTTCCTGCTGGAAGGCGCCCTCGACCTGCCGGCCTTCGACGCCGCCGCGACGGAGGTGCTGGCGCGGCATGATTCCCTCCGCAGCGTCTTTCCCGCCATCGGCGGCGTGCCGCGCTGCCTGATCCTCGACCCGGGGCCGATGGCCACCGGCATCACCGATGTCTCCGGCGCGGCGGACCCGCTGGAAGCCGCCCTGGCCGCCAGCCGGGCGGCCGCCGCGGAACCCTTCGACCTCGCCACCGGGCCATTGCTGCGTCTCCACCTGTGGCGACTCGATCCCGCAGGCGCCGCGCAACCCCGCCACCTGCTGCTGGTCGCGCTGCACCACATCATCGGCGACGCGCGGTCCATGGACGTGCTGATGCGCGATCTCGGCGGCGCCTATGCGCGGCATCGCGGCGGCGGCACACCGCCACCACCCTTGCCCGTGCAGGCCCGCGATATCGCGGCGCATGACCGCGCGGCGCTGACGCCGGAAGCCGCCGAGGCCAGCCTCACCTATTGGCGCCGGAAGCTCGCGGCGCCGCTGCCGGTGCTCGGGCTGCCGACCGACCGGCCTTATCCGGCACGGCGTGGGTGGCAGGGCCAGACCCTGGCGGTGCGCCTGCCGGCCGATGTGGCCGAGCGGCTCGAAGCCATCGCCCGGGGCCTTGGCGCCAGCGTCTTCGTGGTTCTGCTCGCTTTGGCGAAGGTGCAGTTGCATCGCCTCACCGGGCAGACCGACATCGTGCTGGGATCGGTGGTCAGCGGGCGCGACGACGCGGTGCTGGACGACCAGATCGGCTTCCATGTCGAGACCGTCGCACTGCGCGACACCATCGATCCTGCGCTGCCCTTCGCCGCTCTGGTCGCTGCCGTGCGCCGCACGGTGGATGAGGCCGTCGCCCATCGCCGCTATCCTTTCGAGAAAGTGGTACAGGCGCTGGACCTGCCGCGCGACCCGAGCCGTAGCCCGATCTTCGACGCCATGCTGGTCTTCGAGGATGCGCCCGCGCCCTTACCGGAGGCCGCCGGCCTGCGCGCCACGCCGCTGCCGCTGGCATCGCCCGTCAGCAAGCTCGACCTGACCTTCCACCTGTGCCGCGATCCCGGTGGCATCGGCATCGCCATCGAGTATCGCACCGACCTGTTCGATGCGGCCCGTATCGCCCGGATGCTCGCCCAGTTCACGACCCTGGCCGAAAGCGTCGCCGCCGATACCGGCGCGCCCGTCGCCGCGCTGCGCCTGCTGCCGGTGGCGGAAACGACGCAACTCGCGGCCTTCGGCGCCGGCCCGCTGTCGCCGATGCCCGAGGGCAGCATCGCCGAGGCTTTTGTTCATCGCGTCCGTACCGATGGCGACCGCCTCGCGATCGTCACCCCGGCACGGAGCCTGACCTACGCCGCCCTGGACCGACTGGCGGAAGACGTCGCCATCATGCTGCGGGACGCGGGCGGGCTGCTGCCCGGCGAAACCGTGCTGGTCATGCTGGACCGGGGCATCCTGCTGGTCGGCGCGATGCTCGGCACGCTGAAGGCCGGTGGCGTCTATATGCCCGCCGACCTGGAGCAGCCATCCGGCCGCGTGGCCACCATGCTGCGCCGGGGCCGTTGCCGCCTTGCCATCGCGACCCAGGCCCCACCCGGCATGACCGCCCTGGCGAGTTGCGGCGACCTGCACCTGTTCGTCGCCGCCACCGCCCCGGCGCCGCTGGAGGAACCGGACCCCGCCTATGTCATCTTCACCTCCGGCTCCACCGGCGAGCCGAAGGGGGTGGTGCTCGGCCATCGTGGCTTCCTCAGCATGATCCAGGCGCAGATCGAGGCCTTCGGCATCGTGCCGGGGGATCGTGTGCTGTTCTTCGCCTCGCCGTCCTTCGACGCCTCCATGTCGGAAATTTTCATGGCGCTGCTGGCCGGCGCGGCGCTGGTGCCGGTGCCGGCGGCGACGGTGGCCGATGCCAGCGCCTTCCTCTCGGACATCCGCGCCCTGGGGGTGACCGTCGCCACCCTGCCGCCCGCCTACCTCGCCGCCCTCGGCCGGCCCGAGCTCGATGGCCTGCGCGTGTTGATCACCGCCGGCGAGGCCCCCGTCGCCGCCGACCTGCGCCACTACGCCCGCCGCCTGCACTACTTCAACGCCTACGGCCCCACCGAAACCTCGGTCTGCGCCAGCATCTGGCCGGTGCCGCAAGACGGCTGGAACGAGGCCGACCTGCCCATCGGGCGCCCCATCGGCAACACCACGCTGCATGTCCTGGACGCGCAGTTGGACCCCGCCCCGATCGGCGTTCCCGGAGAGATCTTCATCGAAGGCGCCGGCCTCGCCCTCGGCTATGTTGGTGATGCCGCGGCGACGCAGCGCGCCTTCATTTCCTGGCGTGGCCGGCGCCTGTATCGCAGCGGCGACCAGGGAAGCTGGCGCGCGGACGGCCTGCTGCTCTACGGCGGCCGCCTCGACCAGCAAATAAAAATCCGGGGCCAGCGCGTCGAGCCCGCCGAGGCCGAGGCCGCCTTCCTGGCCCAGCCCGAGATCGCGCAGGCCGTGGTGCTGCCGCGTGGCGACAGCGACGGGCGGCACCTCGTCGCCTGGGTCGTCGCACAGGCAGGTGGCGCCGCGCCGCCGGACGAAGCCGGGTTACGCGCCCGCCTCGCCACGCTGCTGCCACGGGCGATGCTGCCCCGGCACATCGTTTGGCTCGCCGCGTTGCCGCGCACCGTCAACGGCAAGATCGACCGCGCCGCGCTGCCCGATCCCGTCGCCATCGACGCCAGCGCGATGGAGGACGCACCGCGCACCCCCGACGAGACCATCCTGGCGGCGGCCTTCGCACAGGCCCTCGGGCGCCCCTCCGTCGGCATCCACGCCGACTTCTTCGAGATGGGCGGCGATTCGATCCGCCTGCTACAGGTCACCGCCGAGTTGAGCCGGCGTGGCCTCTCGATCGAGATTGCCGATGCCTACCGCACGCCTACCGTCGCCGCGCTGGCTGCTGGTCTCCGGCAGCGCATCGCCGGGGCTGGACAAGGTCCCGTCACCGGCCCGGCGCCACTGACCGCCGCACAGGCCTGGTTCTTCCGCAACTTTGGCGGCGATCCCAACCACTTCAACCAAACCGCCCTGCTGCGGGCGCCCGGCGGGCTGGACCCCGCTGGCCTGCGGGCCGCCCTCGCCGCCCTGGTACTGCATCATGATGCGCTGCGCCTGCGTATCGTCGAGACGGCGGGCCATCGCAGCATGGACTTCGCCGCGCCCGGCGAGGCACCCGCCGTGACGATGCTGGACCTGCGCGACGATCCCGGCGCCGAGGCGACGATGCAGGACAGCGCGGAAGCGTTGCAGCGCGGTCTCGACATCGCGCGCGGCCCGGTGCTGGCAGCGGTGCTGTTCCGGCTGCCGGACGAGGATGCGCTATTGCTGGCGATCCACCACCTCGCCGTGGATGCCGTCAGTTGGCGCATCCTGATCGAGGATCTTTCCCAGGCCCTGGAGGCTATCGCGGCCGGCCGTCCCATCGCATTTCCGCCTAAAACCCATGCGTTCAAGGATTGGGCCGAGCAGCAGGCCCGCATCGCCAGCAGCCCCGCTTTGGCCGCCGAGCACGACCACTGGAAAACGGCCGGCGAAGGCGCCACCGCGCTTCCCCAGGGCGCGGGGCACCACCGCGAAACGCAACTCGCCATCCTGCCGCTGACAGAACTTCCGGCCCTGCGGGAGCATGCCGGTACCATCGAACCCGCCCTGCTCGCCGCCTTTGCCCAGGCACTGGCGCCTCGGCTGGGGCTTGGCCCGCTGGTCGTGACACTGGAAGGCCACGGGCGGCAGCCTATCGCCGAAGGGCTGGATGTCGGGCGTACCGTGGGTTGGTTCACCAGCCTCTATCCGGTGCGGCTGGATCTGGCGGGTCTGGCGCCGCAACCGGCGCTGGCCGCCACGATAGGCTCCCTTGCCAAGGTGCCGAACCGGGGCTCCGGCTATGGCATGCTCGCCGAACTTGCTGTGAGTGGCCATGGCCTGCGGCTACCGCCCGGCGGCATCGCCTTCAACTACCTCGGCGATATCGCGGCCCCTTCGGCCAGCGGTCCCTTCGCCGCGGAAATCGGCAGCCTGGGCGATCCCGTCGATCCCGAGGCGCCCAGCCTCTTCGCTATCGACCTGCTGGCAAGCCGCCGTGGTGGCAGCCTGCATCTGGCGCTGTCCCATGACCCGGATGCACTTTCCCCCTCCCAGGGGCAGGCGGCGCTGGAGGCCATGCGGGACTGGCTCGCTGGTTTGCCGGTGCTTCCCGCCGCGTCGCCCACGCGGGCCGCGTTCCGCCCTTATCTGCGGCGGGTCGCGGACGATGCCCCGCTGGTGCTCAACGCCGATGCGCCGGTCGCCATCTTCGCCATGCCGCCGCTCTTCGGCTACGGCGCCGCCTTCCGGGGCCTTGGCGAATTGCTGCCCGGCGGCGCCTTCCACGCCTTCGACTTCATCGAGGCCGAGGACCGGGAGCAGCGCTACGCCCAGGCAATCGCCGCCCGCGCTGGGGGCCGGCCCATCGTGGTGCTGGGTTATTCGGGCGGCGGCAATCTTGCCTATGCCGTCGCCCGGGCCGCCACCCTGGCCGGCCATGCGCCCGCCGCGCTTATCCTGCTCGATGCTCCGGCCAAGCAGCGACGGATCGAGCAGGACAACGCGGCGATCGACGCGATGATGAGCGACAACCTCGGCTACTTCCGCGACCGCATGGCAGGGGACGACGACTACCGCGCCTATGTCGAGAACCCGGATCTGCGCGCGATGATGCTGCGGCGCATGGGCGCTTTCATCCGCTACCTCAACGCGCTGGTGGATGAAGGAAGCATCGCCGCCGATATCCACCTGATCCGGTCCGAGCAGCAATGGGCGACGCCCGGCGAATGGTCGGGCTGGGCGGACCGCACCACCGGCCGGCTGGTCGTCCACCAGGGTTCGGGCGACCATGCGCATATGACGGATGGCGGGCACACCGCGCACAATGCGGCGATCGTCGCCGGCATCCTGGCCACGCTGGCACCCGGCGATGCCGGGAAGCCAGCCACGCTGAATTCTGGAGCAGGATGGGCGCAGGTAGAAGCGCCCATCCTGCTCCAGCCTGTTATCTGATCGCATGATGCAGACTTCCCGGCGATTCCGCTGCAAGTCATCATGCCCAACGCGCGTCCTGGAGTACCCCTTCGCATGATCATGCTGTTCATGGCGGCCTATGTCGCCATCGCCGCCGCGCTCGCCTATTACGGACGCCACACCAGGATCGGCCCGGTGTTGCTGTTCCTTGTCGGGCTGTTCGTCACGCCGATCGTGCCGGCGATCTACGTGCTGGTGGTCCGCATCGAGCAGAGAACCTGACGGGTACGAAATCCATGCAGATCCTGAAGTTCATCTCGCGGGAGGATGGCGGCACCTATGCCCGCTTCGCCCTCGTCTCGCTGGTGGCGGCGGCGACGAACGCCGGCATCCTGATGATCGTCAACCTCGCCGCCAGCACCACCTACGGCACGATCACGAATTTTTATCTGTTCTTCGTCTTCCTGTTGACGGTGACGCTCTACTGGGTTGCGCAGCGGCAGGCCTTCGCCATGATCGCGCGGGACGTCGAGGCGACGGTGCTGCGAACCCGCCTGCGCATCCTCGGCCTCGTGCGCCGCTGCGAACTGCTGACCATCGAGGCGATGGGCGAGGCGCGCATCCTCAACGCCCTGAGCAGCCAGACCCAGGTGCTGTCGCAGTCGATGAGCCAGGTAACGATGGGTGTCCAGGCCGTACTCATCACTCTGCTGACGGGTGGTTACATCGCCTATGTCTCCCGGCCCGCCTTCGCGCTCTGGCTGGTCTCGGTGACGCTGTCCACGCTGCTCATCCTGCGCGAATGGAAAGCGACGCAGGACCGCCTCGGCGACGCCCATCTGCGCGACGCGACCTTCCAGGACACCAGCGCCGCGCTGCTGCACGGCTTCAAGGAAGTGAAACTCAGCCGTGGGCGGGCAGAAGGGCTGCTCGGTGAACTCGGCACCCTCGCGCGTGCGTCGTACGACTTCCGCATCGAGGCGCAGAAGGGCATGACCCGCAGCTACGTCTCCGGCCAGGTCATGTTCTTCATGCTGGTGGGCGCGATGGTCTTCCTGCTGCCGGCGCTCGGCGATATCTCGGTGGCCACGCTCGGGCAGGCAACGACTGCCATCCTGTTTGTGCTGGGACCGGTGAGCATGGTGATCGGCGCGATCCCCGCCCTGGCATCCGCCGAGGCCGCCGCCCGTTCGCTGATCGAGATGGAAGCCGTCCTCACCCGCGAAGTCGCGTCCGAGGCGAACGCGCGCCCGCTGCCGCCGGAACGCCGTGGCTTCCAGTCGCTCGAACTGAAGAACGTCGTCTTCCGCTACCCGCCGGGCGCGCTCAGCGACGGCTTCGCCATCGGGCCGATCGACTTCCGCGTCACCGCCGGCGAGATCGTCTTCATCACTGGCGGCAACGGCGCCGGCAAATCCACCTTCCTGCGCCTGCTTACCGGCCTCTACCGGCCGGAATCCGGCACCGTGCTGCTCGATGGCCGCGCGGTGGACCCTGACGACCTGCAAATCCTGCGCGACCGGATCGCCGCCGTCTTCGCCGACTACTTCCTGTTCCACAAGCTCTACGGGATCGAGGCCGACCCCGTCGTCGCCGACGCCCTGCTTGAGGAGATGGAAATCGCCGACAAGACCAGCCTCCAAGGTGACTCCTTCACGACTACCCGGCTCTCAACGGGGCAGCGCAAGCGTCTCGCCCTGATCGCGGCGGTGATGGACGCACGCAGCGTGCTCGTGCTGGACGAATGGGCGGCCGATCAGGACCCGATCTTCCGCCGCAAGTTCTACGAGGAAGTCCTGCCGAGCCTGAAGCGCCGTGGCATCACCGTCATCGCGGCGACGCATGACGACCGCTGGTTCCATGTGGCTGACCGCCATATCCGGCTGGCCGACGGGCGCATCCACGAGGAAGCCGCTTCCATAGAAACAGCCGCTCAGATTTGACGCACGGCGAGCCCCCCGCCCGTGGCCATGTCGTCCTGCATTCGCTGGCGGTGCGGGACCTGTCGACATCCTGCATCGCCGCCTTGGCGGGCGTCCTTTCCAGCGAGGAAACGGCGCGGGCTGACCGGTTCCGCTTCGCCGCCGACCGCGTTTCCTACATCGCCGCGCATGCTCTGCTGCGGCGGCTGCTGGCGGCGCATGGCGTGCCGGAACCGCATTTTGTGCTCGGCCCCTGGGGCAAGCCGGAACTGGCAGGGCCGGCGGCGCGACTGCGCTTCAGCGTGACGCATACGCGAACCCTCGTCGCCGGCGCCGTCGCCTTCGTGGACGATCTCGGCATCGACGCCGAGGCCATCGGTGCCGAGATCGATATACTTCCGCTTGCGGCGCGTTTCTTCGCGCCAGTGGAAGCGGCGGCGCTGCACGCGCTGCCAATACCCGAGCGCGCCGCTGCCTTCTGCCAGATGTGGACGCTGAAGGAGGCTTTCGTCAAAGCCCTTGGGCTCGGGCTCTCGCAACCGCTCGATTCCTTCGCCTTCGCAGGCCCGGATCGTTTTTCCTGCGATGCCGTGCTCGGCGACCCACAGGCCTGGTCCTTCCAATCGCGGGCCACGGAGACAGGGTGTTATCTAGCCGTCGCCCTGCGCAGGCCCCGCGACCCCGGCATGGTCCTGCACCACACGGCGATGACGGCAGCCGATGCGAACAACATCCCGGCTTAGGGCACGTTTGTTCGCGGGATTCGCGTCTCCGGCTGAGGCAGCCTACGACGGTCACGCTTTAACTTCTCCACTCCGCGCGGGAACGTGCTAGAGCGGATAGATGCTGAATCCGAACCGACCCCGCACAGCACAGCACCGCGCAGTGAAGCGTCATGCGTAAGCTGTCGGCCCCCGCCATCGACCGCCGTTCCATCGGCCTGTCCCTGGGCACCCTAATGCTTGCCAAGGCGGCACCGGCCGCCGCGGCGGAAGCCAGTTCCGCGCTCGCCCCGATCGGCATCGCGCGCGGCCGGGCCGCCATCGGCATCATGGGCGGCCCGCTGGTCGGCACCTTCACGCGAATCGCCGATGACATCGCGCGCTTCCTCGCCCTCAACGCACCGCAAGTGCCGCGCGCCATCCCCATGGTCGGCACCGGCGGGCGGCAGGTGGCCCAGGATCTGCTGACGATCGACGGGCTCGACGGCGCCGTCGTCTCCGCCGTGGTGATGGATGATATCCGCCGTGGCGGCTGGCTACCCGATGTCACGCGCCGCATCGCCTATGTCGCGGAGCTCTATTCAGAAGAAACCCATATCCTCGCCTCGACCCAGATCAGCAACGTCCAGGCGCTGAACGGCAAGGTCGTCAATGTCGGCACGGCCGGCGGCGGCACGGACATCATCGCGCGCCGGCTGTTCGAGGGGCTGGGCGTCCGCCCGATCTTCGACAACCGCCCTACGGCCGAGGCGCTGCGCGGCGTGCCGACCGGCGATCCGGCGGCGGTGGTCTTCGTTGCCGGAAAGCCTGTCGCGGCCTTCCAGGACGTGTCCATCGTCGGCAACCTGCACCTGGTGCCGATCACGCTCGACGCCCGGACCCGCCCGCGCGTCGAGCCGCTGTATCGCCAGAGCGTCTTCGAGAACCAGGACTACCCCCGCTTCGTGCCGCGCAACACGACGGTGCCCACCGTCGCGAGCTCGGTCTTCCTCGTCACCCAGGTCTATCCCGACGGGTCCGAGCGCAAGGAGTGGCTGTCCCAGGTGGTGACGCAGTTCGTGCAGAGCCTGATTTCGCTCCGCGCCGGCGCTGCTGCCGGCACCTATCATCCAAAGTGGCAGGAAGCGAACGTGCTCACCCGCCTGCCCGGCTATGGCCGCTCGCCCGAGGTCAGCGCCTGGTTCAACAGCACCATCGCCGCCGAACCCGCGCCGGGAGATATCCCGGCACCGGACCTCACGGTTCCAGGGCTGGCGCTCCAGAGGCCCTAGCGGCCATTTCTCGCGCGGCCGGCGACGGGGCGGTGGCGGATGGGGCGGCGGCGACAGGGCCAGTCATGGCCGCCGCTTCGCCGGTGTTCAGGATCAGAGGCAGGCCGTTGCTGCCGCCGATCACGATGACCTTGGCATTGTTCGATCGCGCCAGTGCCTCGCTCGCCTCAATCCCGCGCAGGGTCAGGTAGCCCGGCGTCAGGCTTTCCGCCACCGCCTGCTGGAAGCGCCGGATGCCATCCGCCTCGATGACTTTCCGCTCGCTCTCGGCGCGCTCGGTCACCAGCCTGTATTCATATTCCTGCGCCCGCTGGTTTTGCTCCAGCTTCGCCTCGATCGCCGCACGCACGCGGACTGGCATGACGATCCGGCTGATCAGCGTATCTTGCAGCAGCAGCAACGGCCGGTTCAGGCTGTTCACGCTGGTATTGACCTCACCATGGGTCGCCGCCTGCGTGAGGCTGCCGGGGGAAAGCAGGGCGGGCTCCACCGTCACGAATTCGGGAAAGACGGGGCCGGGCACGATCCCCGCCGCACCAATCGCGACCGGACCAGGCACGACGGCCAGCGGGCTGGTTCCGGCCGGGGCGGGAACGATCACCACCGGACCGTTGGCGAACGGCGCAGGGGCAGATGCAGCCGGGGGAAAGGCGACAGGCCCAGGGCCGCCCGGGCCGGGACCTCGTGTCAGAGCCGAGGAAGCGAAAGGCGGCGGTCCGAGTTCAAGCCTGTCCGTCCCGGTAAGCGGATCGATCAGCCCCATGCTGTTCAATCGCGTCCGGTCGGTCAGCGCGACGAGCGTGGCGCGCTGGATCTGCGTGCGCAGCGGGCCGAGCACCTGCTCGATCGGATAGAGCGCGATGAGTTCATGCACCACTGCTTCCACCTGCGGGCGGATCAGCTTGGCGACGTAATCCGGCCCGACCGACGAATGCAGATAGGCGAGGTTGTTCGGAGACAGGCGATAGCGCAGCACCACTTCGACCGTGATGTCCAGACCGTCGCTGGTCAGCGCCTGGAGACTGGCTTCCCATACTTGCAAGCGCAGATCGTAGACGGTCAGGCGATCCCAGGGCGGGACGATGTGGTAGCCTTCGCCATAGGCGGGTCCGAAAGTCGTGCCACCGGCGAAGCGCTTCCACAACACGCCGCCATGCCCGGGTTCGACAAAAACGATACTGAGCGGCAGCACGAAGGCCACGGCCATCAGTGCCATCAGAAACCCGAGTATGGGCAGGCGGAACGTCCGGCGACGCGGCGGAACTTCCGCGCTCATGGTCATGACGGCGTCCCCTTACCTTTGGGCGGCTGACCGAGGACGCCGGTTGCCTTTTGCGATTTGGACGACTGCCTCGCACGCCGCCGGCCGGATACCGGTTTCGCGCTGGTCTCCGCGACCGTCGCAGCGCCGGGGGGCGGCGGTGCGACGTCGTCTTTTCCGGTATCGGCGGTCGCGAGGACGGTGCCGTCA
>JAQGHX010000163.1 GCA_028288745.1 Roseomonas sp.
GCCCTGTACGTAAGCATCGCGGGCTTGGGTGAGGAGGGCTTGCTGGACCGGACGAAGGTCCATGGCGTCCCCCTCTCGGCTGCTCCCCGGGGCGGGATTACGCCCCAGGTGACGAACTCAGACGAGGCTGCTGGGGCCGTCTAGTCCGCGGCGATCCAGTTCGTAGCGCATGTAGACCTCGAGCCGCTCTAGAGCGGTTTCTGATCAGTCTGCATCGTAACCCGCGGCTGCGAAGTAGTTCGAGCATTCGTGCGGCGAGTAGAGTTCGACGATGCGGCCGATGGCATCCCAGAGGCCGTGGATGGTCCGCTCGGCTGCTTTTCGCAGGTACGCCTTCAGTTTGGAGAAGGCCATCTCGATGGGGTTGAAGTCAGGGCTGTAGGGCGGAAGGAACAGGAGCCTGGCACCTGCGGCTTCGATGGCGGCACGCACGGCTGGCGCCTTATGGCTCGACAGGTTGTCCATGATGACAACGTTGCCGGGCGAGAGTTCGGGCACGAGGACGCGGGTCACGTAGGTGGTGAAGGCATCACCGTTCATCGGCCCATCGAGCACCCAAGGTGCGACCATGCCCCTACGGCGCAGACCCGCGACGAAAGTGGTGGTTTTCCAGTGCCCGTGCGGCACGCCGGCCCGCAGTCGTTCGCCGCGTGGCGCTCTGCCATAGCGACGCGCCATGTTCGTCGATGCCCAGGTTTCATCGATGAAGACGAGCTGCTCGGGATCGAGATCGAGCTGGCCGTCGAACCATTCCTCGCGCCGCTTCAGGACGTCGGGGCGATCCTGCTCGGTCGCGTGCGCTGTCTTTTTTTGCGCGTGATCCCGCGCCGCGCGAAGAACCGCCATATCGTGCCGAGCGCGACCTGGGTGCCGTGATCAGCCAGGAGCGCCTGCAACTCGGCCAGGGTGATGTCGGGCGTCGCCTCGTAAGCGTCCAGGATCAGCCCGGCATGCGCCTCGATCTTACCCGAGCGTCGATCGCCGCCCTGCTGTTGCGGCGCCGGTGTCCCATGCTGGCTGGCAAGCTGCTGCCACCGGACAGCGCTCGCCGCGCTGACACCGAACCGTACCGCCGCCTGCCGACGCGACAGACCACCCACGATCGCCGCCACAACCCTGTCCCTAAGATCCACCGACAATGCTCGCGCCATCCATGCCGGCCTCCAGCACCGGCATGCATCCTGAATCAGAAAACCAGAGCGACAGGAATCCCCTATGATTCAGCTCGGTGAGAAACCGCTCTAGCATGTTGTTTCTTCGCGCGATTCACGCTTTGTGGTGCTTCACCTGAAGCGATCACGCTCTAGCACCAGGGCCCGCGGCGCGCCCGGTGCCGCCGCGCTGCCCTGGTGAAATGCCGGTGGGCACGCAGGAGAG
Source organism: Roseomonas sp. (assembly GCA_028288745.1). Taxonomy (GTDB): domain Bacteria; phylum Pseudomonadota; class Alphaproteobacteria; order Acetobacterales; family Acetobacteraceae; genus Pseudoroseomonas. The sequence continues at coordinate 1,378 of JAQGHX010000163.1, forward strand.
CGGCGCAATATCCAGGGCAGGGCCACCAGAAGGAGCGCCAGCGCCACCAGCCGGGGAAGCCCGCATCCGGCTGCTCCTCTTCGCGCGGCACGCGGCCGGGCGGGGCTCAGGCCGGCGTCAGGTCCACGCCCACATCCAGCCGGTGGCGCCCGCCACCCAGGATGATGCCGCGCAGGGGCGAGACATCGCTGAAATCGCGCCCCCAGCCGAGCACGACATGCTCGTCGGCCACGACCACGTCATTGGTGGGGTCCAGGTCGATCCAGCCGTGTTCCGGCCCCAGCCAGGCGCCGACCCAGGCATGGGATTGGTCGGCGCCACGCCGCGCCACGCCCCCCGGCGGCGGTAGCGTGCGGATATAGCCGGAGACATAGCGCGCCGGCAGGCCGAGCCCGCGCAGTCCATTGACCATCAGGTGAGTGAAATCCTGGCAGACGCCGGCCCGCTGCGCGAGCACCTGCGCGACCGTGGTGGAAATGCCCGTCACCCCGGCGCGGAACGCGAAGTCGCGCCGGATGCGCCCGTTCAGGTCCAGCAGCCCCGCCAGCACCGGGCGGCGCGGCGGGAAGGAGGCGGCGACGTAGTCCCGCGCCGCGGCGTTCTCCGGCAGCATGGGGGAGGGGAAGGTGAACTCCACCGCGCCGATGCCGGGCGAGGCGGCGACATGCTCCCAGGCCGGAGTGGCATTGGCCGGCGGCGGCTGGGGGAAGGCGGTCTCCACCAGCGATTCGGCGACCACGCTGAAGCGGTCATGTGGCGTGTCGATCGAAAGCCAGGTGACGCGGTTGCCGAAATGGTCGGTGCCGCCGGTGATCCGGGCCGGGGCGGGGGTGCACACGACCTCGTCCCACACCACCCGCTGGTGCGGCAGCGCGCGGGGGGAGAGGTGCAGCATATGCGTCGCCATGTCGACATTTCCGGCATAGCGGTAGGTTGTGATGTGACGGACGCGCCAGTTCATGCGGGCCTCAGACGAAGCCGGCCAGCACGGCATCGGCGGGTTGCCCGGCATCCGCCTGCCCGCCCAGGGCCTGGGCGGCCGGCAGCAGCGCGAAATAGCGCCTGGTCACGGCATCGGACAATGCCGCGACCTCCGCCTCGATCTGGCCGAGGCGGGGGGCGAGGGCGGTGGCGGCGGCGGCCTGCTCGGGGCTGGCCAGCACGGCCGCGGGCATGGCATCCACGCTGGCCAGCAGCGCATCCGCGGCGGCGGTCAGGTCGGTCGTCCCGGCGCCCTCGGCCATCTCGGCCAGCAGGCCGCGGATGGCGTGCAACTGGAAGCTCAGGCCGCGTGGGTTGCCGGGGTCGGCCATCACCAGGTCCAGCGCGGGGGCGGGCTGCAGCACGCCCAGGTAGCGGCTGCGGTAGGTGATGACCGAATCGCAAAGCTCCAGCGCCAGCCTCAGCCCGCCCTCGATCCGCGCCGGTGGCTGCGCCAGGACGAAATGCAGTTGCGCCGCGATGCTCTGCGCGCGCTCCATCCGCCGGCCCAGATCCAGGAAGGTATAGCCACCGGCCCGCACCATATTCTCCGCCGCGACGCCGGCGATGCTGGCGGTGTAGCGCAACACGCTGCCCAGCACCTGTTCCAGCCCCTCCAGGCCCTGGGACCGCGCGGCCTCGGCCCGCAGGCCGCGCAGCGGCAGGGTGAAGGTGGTGTACATGTCGGTCGTCAGGCGGTCGCGCACCGCCTCGACCAGCCGCGCCACGCGGGGGAACAGGTCGGCGATCCCGCCCTCGGCCTTCAACATGCGTAGCAGGGCGTCACGCAGCGGGGCGGTGGCGCCGCCACTTGGCTGGTCCTCGGCCCCGATCAGGTCGGCGTGGCGCAGGCATCGGCAAAGGGCGACAAGCTCCGCCACCTCGCGCGGCAGCAGCGGCCCCCGGTCCAGGCGGGAGAGGGTGGCGCGGATCAGCCGCGCCGCGCCTTCCAGCCGCTCCACGTAGCGCCCCAGCCAGAACAGGTTGTCGGCAACGCGGCTCGGCATCTCGCCGGCGGCGCGGCGGATGGCGAGTGGCGGCTGCGGCTGCGCGGCGGAGCCGGCAATGCGGGCGCCTTCCTCGTTCAGCACCCAGACGTCCTTGGAGAGCGGGCCTTCCGCATCCTCCACCCGTGCCAGCCCGCCGGGCAGGGTGTGCCAGCGGGCGCCATCCTGCACCAGGAACATGCGCAGCCGCACCGGGCGCGGCACCAGTCCGCCATCCCGCACGCAGGGCACCACGGAGGCCGGCAAGGAGCGGCTGGCGGCGAAGTTCTGCGGGCGGGCGGCGATGCGCGTGGCCAGTTCCGCCCGCGCGGCGAGGTCCAGCGTCGCGGGCTCCACCGGCCGGGCACCGCTGCCGGCCATGGCGTGGCGGATGGTCCAGCCGGTCAGGCCAGCCTGCACGCGGGCCAGGGCATGGGGGTCGGCCAGCCAATGCGCCTCGGCCTGGGGCAGCAGCAGGTCCTCGCCCAGCAGGTGACGGGCCAGGGCGGGCAGGAAGGCGGCCAGGGCGGGGGACTCCACCAGCCCGGCGCCGGGTTCGTTGGCGATCTTCACCGTGCCGTTGCGGGCGGCATCCATCAGGCCGGGCACGCCGGACACCGCGTTGTCGAATTCCAGCGGGTCCAGCCCACGCCCGGCGACGCGGCGCAACAGCACATCGACAGGCCGCAGCCCCTGCAATGTCTTCACGAAGACCGCGCCGCCGCGCACCGAGAGGTCGCCGGGCTCCACCAGGGCGCAGGACAATTCGCGCGCCAGCAGCACATGCTCGAACCACAGCCGGTGGTGCACGCCGGGGGTCAGCAGCGCGATGGCGGGGCCGTCGCGGCCGGACGTCCCGCGTGGCGGGGCCAGCCGTTGCAGCGCGTCCTGCCACTGGTCGAAGAAGGGGCGCAGCGGCCGCACCTGCTGGCCATGGAAGCCAGAGGGCAGGATGCGGGCCAGCATCCGCCGGTTCTCCTGCGCATGGCCGATGCCGCCGGCGCGGCTGGTGCGGTCGGCGATGACGCGCCATTGCCCGTCCGGCCCGCGCTGCAGGTCGGCGGCGTAGCAATGCAGGAAAGGGTGGCGCGCGGCGGCATGGGCCGCGTCGCGGCAGGGGCGCAGGAAGCCGGGGTTGGCGAAGACCAGGGCGGGCGGGATCAGCCCTTCCGCCAGCAGGGCCTGCGGGCCGTAGAGATCGGCCAGGATGGCTTCCAGCAGCCGCGCGCGCTGCGACAGCCCCTCGGATACCCGCGCGAATTCATCGGCGGGCAGCACCAGGGGCACGGGGTCGCAGCGCCAGGAGGCCTGGCCCATCGGCGGCACCGCACCGGGCAGCAGGGAGGTGACGCCCTCTTCCTCGAAGGCACGTTCCATGCGGCGCGCGCATTCGGCAAGGCCGCCAGGCGGCAGGTCGGACAGGCTGGCCAGCACGCCGCGCCAGTGTGGGCGCACATGCCCCTGGCCATCGACCATCTCGTCGCGCGGGGTGGAAGTGTTCACCCCGCGCCCGCTATCACGCAAAACGGCGAAGGTCGAGCGTGCGGGACAATTCCGCGCCCTCCACCCTCAGCGGCTCCGCCATCTGGCCCGGCGTATGGCCGAAGGGAAAGAAGCGCGAGCGGCGCCGCGCCTCGGCCTCGTTGGCATTCACCGGGAAGCTGTCGTAGTTGCGGCCGCCGGGGTGGGACACGTGGTGCGTGAAGCCGCCCAGGCTGCGGCCGTTCCAACTGTCCCAGACATCGAAGGTCAGGGGTGTCTGCACGCCGATCATGGGGTGCAGGGCGGAATAAGGGGCCCAGGCCTTGAAGCGCACGCCCGCCACGAACTCGCCGGCCTTGCCCGTCGGCTGCATCGGCAGCGCGCGGCCGTTCACCGCGATGGTGTAGCGCTCGGGCGTGAAGCCCTCGACCTTCACCTGCAGGCGCTCGGTGCTGCTGTCGACATAGCGGGCGGTGCCGCTGCCGGTGCTTTCCTCGCCCAGCACGTGCCAGGGCTCCAGCGCGTGGCGCAGTTCCAGCCGCATGTCGGCCAGCGCCACCTCGCCCACCTGCGGGAAGCGGAAGGCGATATGCGGCTCGAACCACGCGGCCTCCAGCGGCGCGCCCATGCCGCGCAGTTCCGCGATGGCGTCGCCCAGGTCCCGCACGGCGTAATGCGGCAGCATGAAGTCGTCATGCAGCCGGCTGCCCCAGCGCACCAGCCGGCGCTCGTAAGGCTGGCGCCAGAAGGCGGCCACGGCGGCGCGCATCAGCAGCATCTGCGCCGCCGCCATGCGCGGGTTGGGCGGCATCTCGAAGGCACGGAACTCCACCAGCCCGAGGCGCCCGCTGCTGCTGTCCGGCGAGTACATCTTGTCGATGCAGAACTCGGTCCGGTGGGTATTGCCGGTCATGTCGCAGAGGATGTTGCGGAACAGCCGGTCGGTGATCCAGGGCGCCTTCTGCTCGAAGGGGCGCACCTGCTGGAACGCGATCTCCAGGTCGTTCAGCACGTCCTGCCGCGCCTCGTCGATGCGCGGGTGCTGGCTGGTCGGGCCGATGAACAGGCCGGCGAACATGAAGGACAGGCTGGGGTGGTTGTGCCAGAAGCCCAGCAGCGACTTCAGCAGGTCCGGGCGGCGCAGGAAGGGGCTTTCCTCGGGCGTCGCGGCGCCCATCACCACGTGGTTGCCGCCGCCGGTGCCGACATGCCGGCCATCCAGCATGAACTTCTCGGCCGCCAGCCCTTCCTCGCGCGCCAGGGCATAGAGCTGCTCCGTGCGCGCGACATGCTCGTCCCAGCTGGCGGCGGGGTGGATGTTCACCTCGATCACGCCGGGGTCGGGGGTGATGGAGAAGCTCAGCAGGCGGGGGTCGCGCGGCGGGGCATAGCCTTCCAGCACCAGCTTGCGCCCGGCCTTTTCGGCCGTCTGCTCGACGGCGGCGCAAAGGGACAGCCAGTCCTCCACCGTCTCCACGGGGGGAAAGAAGACATGCAGCTTGCCCTCCCGCGCCTCGACCGCCAGCGCGGTGCGGACAAGGTCCTCCTCGCTCCGGCCGACAGGGGGTGGCGGAGGGGGTGGCGGTGGCGGTGGCGGTGGCGGCTCGGCCACCGGCGGCTGCCCGTTGGCATGGGCGAGGGAGGCCGCCAGCAGCACCCCGAAATGCGCCGGCAGCGGCGTGCGCGGGGCGAAGGGGTCGGGGGTGAAGGCGGGCTCGGTCTTTTCGGCCCAGGGCAGGCTGTCCAGCGGCAGGCGGAGGCCGATGGGGCTGTCGCCGGGCACCAGGAACATCGTGTCGTCGCGGAAATGCCAGCGGGCGGATTCCCACGCGCCCTTGCGGCGGCGCAGCGGCAGCACGTAGCCCCGGGGCTTCTCCAGCCCTTCGCTGAACAGCCGCGTCAGCCGCGCGCGCTCCAGCGGGTCGGCCAGCCTCGGGGCCTCGGCCAGCACGTTGGCGGGCAGCCGCTTCTCGCGCCAAAGATAGTGGTGCACGTCCTCATGCGCCGGCAGGACCATGCCAGGGTCCACCCCCAGCCGGCCGGCCAGGGCGGTGGCGAAGGCGCGTGCGTCCTCCGCCGTGGCGTCGTCGGTGTCGTCGTCGTGGCTCAGCAGGCCAGGGTCGCGCCAGACGGGCTCGCCATCGGCTCGCCAGAAGCAGTTCAGCGCCCAGCGCGGCAGCGGCTCGCCCGGGTAGTGCTTGCCCATGGCGTATTGCACCACGGCGCCCGGCGCCCAGGCCGGGGCCAGCCGGCGCAGCAGCCGCCCGGCCAGCCTGCGCTTGGTGGGGCCGAGGGCGGCGGTGTTCCACTCGTCCCCTTCCTGGTCGGTGGCGGAGACGAAGGTGGGCTCGCCGCCCATGGTCAGCCGCACGGCGCCGGCCTCCAGCTGCCGGTCCACCTCCTGCCCGGCGGCGACGATGCCCTGCCAGGCCGCGTCCGAATACGGTTTGGTGACGCGCGGCGTTTCCAGCACGCGGTGCACCGCCATGCCGAAATCGAACTCCACCCCGGCGGGTGACATGCCGCCGCTGATGGCGGCGGCGGATTGCGGCTCGGGGGTGGCGGCCAGCGGGATATGGCCCTCGCCGGCCAGCAGGCCGGAGGTGGCGTCAAGCCCGATCCAGCCGGCGCCGGGCAGGTAGACCTCCGCCCAGGCATGCAGGTCGGTGAAGTCGGTGGCCGGGCCGGCGGGGCCTTCCAGCGGCTTCTCGTCCGCCACCAATTGGATCAGGTAGCCGGAGACGAAGCGGGCGGCGAGGCCCAGGTGGCGCATCAGCTGCACCAGCAGCCAGGCGCTGTCGCGGCAGGAGCCACGGCCGTGGCCCAGCGTTTCCTCCGGCGACCAGACGCCCGGCTCCATCCGCACGACATAGGAGACGCTGCGGTTCACCAGCGCGTTCAGCGACATCAGCATATCGACCGTGCGCTGCTCCCCGCGCGGCACCTGGGCCAGCAGGGCGGCCAGCATCGGGCCGGGCGCGTCGGCGCGGCGGAACGGCGCCAGTTCGTGCTCCAGCACCGGGTCGTAGGTGAAGGGCCAGGTCTCGGCCTGGGGCTCCAGGAAGAAGTCGAAGGGATTGATGGTCGCCATGTCCGCGATGAGGTCCACCGTGACCTCGAAGCTCGTCACCCGCTCGGGGAAGACCACGCGCGCCAGGAAATTGCCCTGGGGGTCCTGCTGCCAGTTCAGGAAATGCGGCTTGGGCGCGATGTTCAGCGAATAGGACAGCACGGGCGTGCGCGCATGCGGTGCCGGCCGCAACCGGATGGTCTGCGGCCCCAGCGTGACGGGGCGGTCGTAGCGATAGCTGGTGCGGTGCGTCAGCGCGACATGGATCGACATGCAGGGTCCTGGCGGCTTCGTTCAGGGGCCAAGCATAACCTGCCTCCGCTGCGCTGCGAAACGGCACGCCGCCGGTTTATCGGCCGCTCAGCGCCGCCCGCGGCGGTTCGTGATCATCATGTCGTTGTTCACGGCGCCGGCCGCTTCCCCCGCCCGCGGCAGGTCCGGCAGGGAAGCGAGCCGCCGCAGTGTCTCCGCCCCTCCGAGCGGGAAGTCGGGGCCGCTCAGGGCCGCGCGGGCGCTGGCCTGGTCCAGCGCCTCGGCGGCGGCGGCGGCGCGGCGGAGCGATGCCATCACGCGGTCGGGGGGCGCATCGGGCGCGATGCCCAGGGCCCTGCGGGTCTCGGCGCGGGCCATCTGCAACTGCATCACCGTCATGGAGCTGACATTGGCCTGCCAGTAGGCGTCCTGCGGCAGGCGGTCGGCGAGGAATTCCAACTGCACCACCGAGAGCGCCGTGCGGCCCGGCTGCCCGAGCGAGGCGCTGAAATCGCCAAACTGGAAGGGTGCGTTCAGCGCCGCGCCCCGCACCGGGTCCCCCGCCGGGCCGAGATACGCGGCGGCGGGGTCGCGCGTCCCGCAGCCGGCCAGCAGCGGGAGCAGGAGCCAGGGGAGGGCGAGCCGGCGATGGCGGATCATGCGGAATTCTTGCCATGCCAGGGCCTGCTCCGCCACCGCCGCGTTGCCCCGCGCGGGCCTGGCTGGCGCGATGCACCCTTGCCCCCGCCGCCATGCGCTGCCACACACGCCGCCGCCAAGCCTTACCCGCCGGGATCATGACCGAAGACCTGCCCAGCCCAGCCCTGCTGCCTTCCGGCCTGACCGACCTGCTGCCGCCTGAGGCGGCGCGGGAAGCGGCCTTTGTGGAGGCGATGCACGCCGTCTTCGCGGCGCATGGTTACGAGCGGGTGAAGCCGCCGCTGCTGGAATTCGAGGATTCCCTGCTCGCCGGCTCCGGCGCCGCCATGGCCGAGCAGACCTTCCGGCTGATGGACCCGGTCAGCCAGCGCATGATGGGGCTGCGGGCGGATACCACCCCCCAGGTGGCCCGCATCGCCGCGACGCGGCTGGGCGGCGTGCCGCGGCCGCTGCGGCTGTCCTATTCCGGGCAGGTGCTGCGGGTGCGCGGCAGTCAGCTTGCGCCCGAGCGGCAGATCCCGCAGGTGGGCATCGAGCTGATCGGCACCGATTGCGCCGAGGCCGATGCCGAGGTGGCGCTGCTGGGGGTCGAGGCGCTGGCCGCCGCCGGTATCCGGGCGCCCAGCCTGGACATCACCCTGCCCACCATGGCGCCCGCGCTGCTGGATGCCGCCGGGGTGAATGGCGACCTGCGCCGCCGCCTGGCCCGCGCGCTGGACCGCAAGGATGCCGCCGCCGTGACCGCGCTGGCGGCCGAGGCCGGGCCGCCCGCCAATGGCCTGACCGCGCTGCTGACCGCCGCCGGTCC
>JAQGHX010000185.1 GCA_028288745.1 Roseomonas sp.
GACGCAGCAGATCGCTGTCGCGAAACCGGCTGTGGCGGTTCTTTGAAAATGTGGAGTGGTCTGGCACGCGGCCATCCAGGCCAAGGCGGCAGAACCACCGATAGGCGAGGTTCAGGTGGACTCCGCCGCACAGCCGCCGCTCGGACCGGATGCCGCAGCAGTAACCGATCAGCAGCATGCGGATCATCAGCTCGGGAGCAACGGAAGGACGGCCGATCGCACTGTAGAAGGGCTCCAGATGCCGCCGGATGTCGCTCAACTCGATGAAACGGTCGATCGAGCGCGGCAGGTGACCGGAGGGCACATGCTCCTCCAGGCTGAAGCCGTAGAAGAGCGCCTCCTGCCTGACCTGCCGCTCGCCCATCATGGCCATGCTCTCCAATGACAGGAGAATTGAATCAGGGACGCCGCGTCACCTCAACTGCCTTTTCAACAAATCGACGATTTGGGGACGGAGCGGAACGGCCGCTTTAAGGCGAGCGGCATGCTAAAGCAGGCCTCCGGCCATCTCATGTCGGCGGCGCTGCTCCAGAACACTGGCCCTCTGGATACGCTGCCGCCGCAATGACCTAAGGCCGGCAGTGGATCATGGCTACGCTAACCGGCGCCGGCCTGAAATCCCTCGCCAGATCATTGCTGGCCTTCCGACGCCCATCGCGTAGCAGTGCACGGCGGCACGCCATTGTCAGAGCAATACGCCACAGCCCGCGTAGTGTTGGGCCAATAGCCTTGCAACTGACCACAGCCTAAAGGGTCGGTTAGGCGCCCGGCCGGTGCTAGAATGCCCATCCCATGTGAGAGTGCCGCCTTTGATCGAACAGTATGGCTGGTCCGATGCGCTGCGGCTGGCCTTCGAGCCGCACGCGCGCGCCGGCCACATCCCGGGGCGTATCATCGTCCAGCAACGCGAAGCGCATCTGGTGGTCACGGATAGGGGCAACCTGAGCGCCAGAGTTTCCGGCCGCCTGCGCCACGAGGCTCGGGAGGCGGGCCATCCGGCCGCCGGTGACTGGGTAGCTCTGTCGGCAAAAGCCGGCGAAGCTAAAGCCACCATCCATGCCGTCCTGCCTCGCCGGACGGCCTTTGTGCGCCGGGCGGCCGATAGCGTGCAGACGCTGCAGGTCATCGCCGCCAATATCGACGTCGTCTTCGTCGTCACCTCGATGAACGCCGACCTCAATCCGCGCCGCCTTGAGCGCTTCCTCGCAGCTGCCTGGCAGAGCGGTGCGCGGCCGGTGGTGGTGCTGACCAAGGCCGACCTGTGCGAGCAACCCGAGAGCCAAGCCGCCGAAATAGCCACCCTGGCGGCGGGTTGCCCGGTGCTCGTCGTGTCGGTGCGCCAGGGTCTTGGCCTGGGCGGCTTGATGGATCACATCTCGCCGGGCGAGACCTGTGTGCTGATCGGCTCATCGGGCGTCGGGAAATCCACCCTGGTGAATGCCCTGCTAGGTGAGGAGCGGATGGCGACCCAGGAGATCCGCGCGGCGGATGCCCGGGGGCGTCACACCACCAGCCATCGCCAACTCGTCCTTCTCCCTGGCGGAGGGCTGATCCTCGACACGCCTGGCATACGCGAAGTGGGCCTGATTGACGCGGATGCGGGTCTCAGCACGGTCTTCGACGACATAGAACACCTGGCCCGGAATTGCCGGTTTCGCAACTGCGGGCACAGCAGCGAACCCGGCTGTGCGGTACGCGGCGCGCTGGACGAGGGCCTCCTCGACGCCGACCGCTGGGCGCATTTCCAAAAGCTGAGCCGGGAACTGGCGGCGTCGGGGCTGACGAAAGACCGAATGGCGCAGGAGGTCGAACGCCGTCGCCTGGCTGCGCTGCAGAAAGCGTATCGGTCGAACAAGAAGGATCTGCGGGACCTGTGACGCCGGGCTGACGCCCCGCGAGTTGAACGCCCTGAGGTGACGCGGCGGAAGTGGTCCAGATCTGATGCTGGTTTTTCGGCGGATTTCCCCATGATGGATGAGGAGATGAGCCATGAAGAAGCGTTTCTCGGTGGAGCAGATCGTGGCGGTGCTGAAGCAGGCCGAGTTGGGCCTTTCGGTGGCCGATTTCACGCGCAAGGTCGGCATCTCGGAGCAGGCCTTCTATCGAAGGAAGTAGCAGTACGCGGGTCTGGAAGCCGACCAGGTCCGTGAGTTCAAGCAGCGCACCGACAAGAATGCCCGGCTGAAAGCGCTGGTGGCTGAGCTTAGCCTGGACAAGTCCTGTTGCAGGACGTCCTGTCAAAAAAGTTCCCCGGCCAGCGCTCATGAAGGAGGTTGTGGCCGGCTCTGGTGCAAATAGCGGGCCGCGGAATGATGTGGTCCCCATGCTTCGGCCAGATTGGCGGCTAGGGCGCGTTAGTTTTTGATCCAATCGATTGCAGCGGCAAGGCAGAGGATGCCGAGAAAGGATCTGGCGGTCTTCTCGTAGCGAGTGGCGATAGCACGCCACTCTTTGAGCCTTGCCCAGAGCCGCTCGACCCGATTGCGGTTGTTGTAGATCCAAGCCGGGCAGGCAACGGGTGCTTCATGCCCTTGTGGCGGGATGGCTGGGCGTGATCCCTGGTCCCAGATGTATTCGCGAAAAGCGTGGCTGGTGTAGCCACGGTCGGCCACGACCCAGATCGGCGTATCTGGCAATCGCTCCAAGAGGGTACGCGCCATGGGCAGTTCGTGCGCCTGGCCGGGAGCCAGGCTGAAGGCGACGGCACGACCACCGCCGTCAGCGATCACGCAGGCCTTGGTGCCATAGCCGCCACGTGATCGGCCAAGAGCCTCACGCGTATCGCGTTCGGCTCGAGATCCCCCTTTTTGGCCGCACCGGCGGCCTTCTGATGAGCACGGATGTTGCTGCCATCGAGAAAAACCATGCCCAGCCGCACGCCCTTCTCCTGCGCCAAGCTCAGCAGGCGCTCCCATACGCCATGCCTGCCCCAGCGAATGAAAGTCTGCGCCGCCATCCACCAGGGGCCGTACTCGGATGGCACAGCACGCCATTTGGCACCGTTCTGGCAGCGCCAGATGATCGCCTCCACCGTCCGCCGAAGGTGGTGATGCTGCGTCTTGCGGTGCGGGCGGCAAGCCTCAATCAAAGGCTCCAGCACTGCCCACTGCCTATCCGTCAGCACCATCCGCTTGCCTCTCCGCTGCCTCCGCAGCAGACAGGTCAATGATCAGGAACTAACAGACCCTACGGCGTGTCCTCAAAAGGCTTGAGGTGGACGCATGTCTCTGATTCAACGCTCTCTTTTGTGCGGGGGAGGCATGATGGCACGACTGGAATTGACGGACGAGCAGTGGAACGTGCTGGCAGACCT
>JAQGHX010000189.1 GCA_028288745.1 Roseomonas sp.
CTGCGGCCCTGCCGCCATGGCGGCGGGACTGGACAGCCCGCACAACCTGTCGGAAGAGCAGCCCCCTGGTCAGCCCCCTGGTCAGCCCCCTGGTCAGCCGCAGAAGGACAGACGCCGATGGCCGTGACCCCCGCCGACATGCCGCAGGTCATGGTGATCGGCCACCCGCTGGTGCAGCATAAGCTGACCCTGCTGCGGCAGAAGCAGACCTCGACCGGCGAGTTCCGCCGCCTGGCGCGCGAGATCAGCCTGCTGATGGCCTATGAACTGACCCGCGACCTGCCGCTGGAATTCACGGCCATCGAAACCCCGCTGGAGCCGATGCAGGCGCCGATCCTGGCGGGCAAGAAGCTCTGCATCGTCACCATCCTGCGCGCCGGCGACGGCATCGCGGAGGGGATGCTCGACCTCGTGCCCTCCGCCCGCGTCGGCCATATCGGCCTGTACCGTGACCCGGAGACGCTGGAGCCGGTGGAATACTATCTGAAGCTGCCCGAGGATGTGGGCGAGCGGCTGGTCATCGTGGTGGACCCGATGCTGGCCACCGGCCATTCGGCGGCGGCGGCGCTGGCGCGGCTGAAGCAGGCGGGCGCCACCCAGTTGCGCTTCGCGTGCCTGCTGGCGGCGCCGGAGGGCATAGCGGTGCTGACCGCGGCCCACCCGGACGTGCCGGTCTTCACCTGCGCCATTGACCGGGAACTGGACAGCCACGCCTATATCCGCCCTGGCCTGGGGGATGCGGGAGACCGGCTCTTCGGCACCAAATAGGCCGGCCTCGCCGCGCCAACCGATTATCGCCACCGGCCGTCGCAAAAAAAGTGTATGCTCGTCGCGTGGGTTCCGCCGTGCGCCGCCGTATCATCGGTGAGCATCACGGCAGCCCATGTTCCTCTCCCTTTTCCATGACGCGGCCCCGCCCGCCCGGATCGAGCCCGCCATCGCGCCCCGCGCCGAAACTCCAGCCACCCTGCTGCGCGACCGCGCCGTGGCGGCCGACGAGGTCCTGATCGTCTGGTCCGCCGCCGGCGACCGCCTCGCTTTCGACCAGCTCGCGCTGCGCCACCTGCCACGTCTCTACCGCCTGGCCCACCGCATCACCCATGACGCGGCGGCGGCCGAGGATGTCGCGCAGGAGGCGATGCTGCGCGCCTGGCAGGCGGCGTCGCGCTTCGACCCGGCGCGCGCCAGCTTCGGCACCTGGCTGCACCGCATCGCCGCCAATCTCGCCATTGACCGTGCCCGGCAGGCCGGCCGCACCGCCGCGGCCCCGGGCGAGGACCTCGCCGCGCCCGGCCCCGACCCCGAGCAGCAGGCCGCCCGCCGCCAGCAGCGGACCCTGGTGACGGCGGCCCTCGCGGAGATGCCGGCGCGGCAGCGCGCCGCGCTGGCGCTGTTCTATGACCAGGAGATGGAAGGCGCGCAGGCCGCCGCCCTGCTGTCCATCTCCACCCGTGCGCTGGAGGGACTGCTGCGCCGGGCGCGACGTTTCCTGGGACAGCGGCTCCTGGGCGGTGAATGAGGAATGGGGACCATGACGATCACCCGGTTCGCCCGCCTGCTCGATACCTTTGGGGCCGACCTGCGCCGCTGGCCGGCGGAGGAGGCCGCCAAGGCGCGGCACCTGCTGGCCGGTTCCGACGAGGCGCAGGCCCTGCTGCGCCGCGCCGCGCTGCTGGACGCGGCCCTGCGGGACAGCCGTGCCAGCCCCGATACGGCGGCGCTGGAGCGGATGCGCGCGCATGTGGCCCAGCACGTGGCCCGCAGGCCGCTGCCGCACCCCCCCGGCCGGCTCCTCTGGCTGCGGCCGCTGCTGCCCTTCGGCGGGGGCGCGCTGGCGGCGCTGGCGCTCTGCGGCATCTGGCTCATTTTCGCGGCGCCTTTCGCCGGCGACGACACCTTCAATGCCCCGCGGCAGATCGCGATGATCGAAAGCACCGACTGATGCGCCTGTCCGGCGGTTTGATTCTGAAGGTGGCGCTGGGGGCCTCCCTGGCGCTCAACCTGGTTTTCGCGGGTTTGCTGGTGTGGCCGGACGCCGCCCGGCCACACAGGATACGGGGGCTGCAGGCCCGCATGGAACGTGTCCTTGGGGAAGGCGACCGCGAGACCTTCCATGCCGTGATGGAGGCGAACCGCCCGCGCTACGAGGCCGCCCAGCAGGCGGTGCGGCAGGCGCGGCCGCTGGTGAGCCGGGCGATAGGGGCCGAGCCCTTTTCGGAAGCGGCGTTGCGGGACGCCATGGCGGCCGGCCGCGAGCGCTGGCGCGCCTTCAGCGAGATCTACGAAGACAGCCTGGTGCGGGCCACCGCCGCGATTTCGCCTGAAGGCCGGCACAGGTTGCTGGCCGACATGCCGGAGAATCGTGAATGACCCCGCTGCGCGCCGCCGGCACCAGCCTGCTTTTGCTTTGCGCCCTGGCCGGCTGCGCCATCCGCCCCGACGCGGTGGAGGCTGGCCTCGTTCTGCCCGGCCGTTTCCTGCAATCCGGCCCGCAGCCGGCGCAGTGGCCGGACCCGCACTGGTGGCGCGGCTTCAACGCACCGGAATTGGACCGGCTGATGGATGCGGCCAGCACCGGCGCCTTCGACATCGCCGCCGCCGCCGCCCGGGTCCGGCAGGCCGACGCACAGGCCCGCATCGCCGGCGCCGCCCTGCTGCCCATCCTGACCGGCGGCGCCGATACCAGCCGGGGCCAGAGCGGCGGCGGTAACCGGCGCACCACCAGCTACAGCGCCTCGCTCACGGCCAGCTACGAGGTCGATTTCTGGGGCCTGAACCGCAACAACGCCGATGCCGCCGCCCAGGCCGCGCGGGCCAGCCGGTTCGACGCCGCCACGGTAATGCTGACCACCCAGGCCAGCGTGGCGAATACCTATTTCGACATCGTCACCACGCGCGAGCAGCTTCGGGTGCAGACGGAGAACCTGGACGCCGCCCGGCGCATCCTGTCCATCATCCGCTCCCAGGTCGCGGCCGGCATCGCCACCGGGCTGGACCTGGCGCAGCAGGAAACCCTGGTGGCGCAGCAGGAGGCGCAACTGCCATCCCTGCGGCAGAGTATCGCCCAGAGCACCAATTCGCTCGCCGTTCTGGGCGGTCTGCCGCCGGAACAGGTGATGGTCGCGACCGGCGGGCTGGAGGGCCTGACCACCCCCACCACTGCGCCCGGCCTGCCCAGCGAGTTGCTGGCCCGCCGGCCGGACGTGCTGTTCGCTGAGGCACAGCTCGCCGCCGCCAATGCCGACATCGCCGCCGCCCGCGCGGCGCTGCTGCCGAGCGTGACGCTCTCGGCCCAGGGGGGCTTCAGCAGCCTGGTGCTCGGCACCCTGCTGCGGCCGGACGCGCAGTTCTGGTCGCTGGGCGCGGGCCTGGCCCAGACCATCTTCGACGGCGGCGCGCTGCGCGGCCGGGTGGCGCTGACCCAGGCGCAGGCGGAGGAACTGGTGGTGGCCTATCGCCGCGCCATCGTCGCCGCCCTGGCGGATGTCGAGGATTCGCTGGTGGCGCTGCGCGAGACCACCGCGCAGGAATCCCTGCGGCAGGAGGCCGCCAACCGGGCCGCCCGCGCCGCCAGCATCGCCGAGGCGCAGCTGCGCGCCGGCACCATCAACCTGATCACGCTGCTCAACACGCAGCAGACCCTGTTCTCCGCCCGCATCAGCCTGGTGCAGGCCCGGCTCTCGCGGCTTCAAGCCGCAGTCGGACTGTTCCGGGCGCTGGGCGGGGGCTGGCAATGACCCAAGGCGGCTTCATGGCGCGTGTTCTTCGTTTCCTGTTGGCGTTGCTGCTGCTGGCCGCCGCCGCCGCCGGTGCCTGGTGGTGGTGGAAACGCCCCGGCTCCAGCACCGCCGCCCCCCCGGCCGGCCAGCAGCGCGCCGGCGGGCGTGGGCCGGGCGGCATGGGGGTGCCGATACCGGTGACCATGACCGCCGCCACCCAGCGCGACCTGCCGCTGACGCTGGACACGCTCGGCACCGTCCAGGCGCTGGCCAGCGTGGTCGTGCGCACGCAGGTCGATGGCCAGTTGATGGAAGTCACCTTCCGCGAGGGCCAGGACGTGAAGGCGGGCGACGTGCTGGCGCGCATCGATGCCCGCACCTTCCAGGCGGCGCTGGCCCAGGCCGAGGCCAAGAAGGCTTTCGACGCCGCGCAGCTCGCCAATGCGCGGGTCGATCTCGGGCGCTACCAGTCGCTGCTGCAGGCCAGCGGCGTGACCCGCCAGCAGGTGGATACCCAGCGCGCCCAGGTCGCGATGTTCGAGGCGCAGATCCAGCAGGACCAGGCCGCCATCGACACCGCGAAGACGCAGCTGGACTTCACCACCATCCGCAGCCCGATCAATGGCCGCACCGGCCTGCGGCAGGTGGATACTGGTAATATCGTGCGGGGCTCCGACGCCACCGGCATTGTCACGGTCACGCAGCTGCGCCCCATCGCCGCCACCTTCAGCCTGCCGCAGCAGGAGCTGCCCCGCCTGCAACGCGCCATGGCGGCGGGCGCGGTGCCGGTCGGGAGCATCCCCGCCCAGCCGGGCGAGGTGGTGGAACGCGGCATGGTCCTGACGGTGGATAACGCGGTTGACGCCACCACCGGCACGGTGCGGGTGAAGGCCACCTTCCCGAATGACAGCGGCCGGCTGTGGCCGGGCTCCTTCGTCAACCTGCGGCTGCGGATGGAGGTGGTGAGCAACGCCATCGTCGTGCCGCTGGTCGCCGTGCAGCAGGGGCCGCGCGGCGCCTATGCCTTCGTGGTGAAGGCTGACAACACGGTCGAGATGCGCAACCTTACCCTAGGCGCCGTGACGCAGGCCGAGGCGGTGGTGCGCGAGGGGCTGGCGGTGGGCGAGCAGGTCGTCACCTCCGGCGCGCTGCGGCTGAACCCGGGCAGCCGGGTCGTGCCGGCCGAGCCGCAGGCCCCCGCCGCCCGCACCGCCACGGCCCCGGGTTCTCCCGGCGCAACCGGC
>JAQGHX010000032.1 GCA_028288745.1 Roseomonas sp.
GGACGACAGCCAGAAAGCAGAGAAAAAGCGCTTCAAGGCTTATCCCATAGGCTACTTCCACATCGATATCTGCGAGGTTCGCTGCGAAGAGGGAAAGCTGTTCCTCTATGTCGCCATCGACCGCACATCGAAGTTCGCCTACGCCGGGTTGCACAGCGAGGCCACACGGCCGGTCGCCACCCAGGTACTGGCCAATCTGATCGAGGCTGTGCCCTGCCGGATCCACACCGTGCTGACGGATAACGGCATCCAGTTCACCCATAAGCCCGGCACATGTCTCTACAGCATGCACAGTTTTGACCGGGTCTGCCTACGCCATGGGATCGGGCACCGATTGACCCTGCCCAACCACCCTTGGACGAACGGTCGGGCCGAGCGGATGAACCGCACCATTAAGGACGCCACGGTGAGGATGTTCCATTACGTCTCAGCCGAGGAACTCCGACAACACCTGCACGCCTTTCTGCTGGCCTATAACTGCGCCCGAAGACTGAAGACGCTGAAGGGCAAAACGCCCTACGAATTCATCTGCTACCAGTGGTGTCTCGAGCCAGACAGGTTCAAGATCAACCCACACCTCCACAATCCAGGACTAAACAGCTAGGTCTCAGCGAGATCAGCAGCCATTTATAGGTCGGGAACACCAGATAGTCAGCACCGATCTGACCGACATCGATTGGCAGGATGCCGGCGGCCTGGGTCGCATCCACCACGATGGCGGCACCCTGGCCGCGCAGAGCCGGAAAATCAGTAGTTCCAGGTCCGTCAGCGTGCCGTCAGTCCAGACCAACGGTGTCAGCGCGGCGATGCCGACGGGCGGCAGCCCGGGCTGGATAATCCGCTCCAGCAACGCCGCGATCCAGTTCCCGTCATGCGGCCGCGGCACCACGTTGAGCATCGCGCCGCGCTCTTCGGCGAGCCGCGCCCATTCCAGCGCATGGGACGGGAACTCGCCTTCGATCAGCAGGATGCGCGTGCCGCGTTCGCCCGTCAGGTTCGCCGCAGCAGTCGCAACGCTATAGGCGGCGGACGGCATGATAGCGATGTCATCTGCCGTAGCCGCGATGAAACCGGCGGCGGCCGCGCGCACGGCTTCGGCGCGGGCCTCGATGGCGCGCGGGTCCATGAGCCAGGGCGTGCTCTCGGATGCGACGCCCGCCTCGCCGGCGGCGCGCACGCTCCGGGGCAGCGGCTTGAAACCGACATTGTTGAGATAGGCGACGCCGCGCGGGACGTCGAACAGGTTGCGATGAGAGGACAGCATCAGCGCAGCGGCGGCAAGAATTGCAGCCCGCCATCAAGCCAGATGCGGTCGCGGTCGATACCGGTCGGCGCGATGCTGCGCTCCCACTTCTCGCCGTAATTGCTGGCCTGCTTGACGATGTCATAGGACCACTTGGTGCTCAGGCCGAGTTGGCGGCCGAGATCCCCCTCGGCCCCCGTGAGGCGGCGGATGGGTGGATTGGGCAATGTCTTCATCGTATCGATATTGCTGCTATCGACGCTCAGCGCCTCCGCCATCACGCTCACGAAATGCACCCAGCGCACAATATAGAACCACTGGTCGTCACCCTTGGCCACCGCGCCGCCCAGTGGTTCCGTGCCGATCAGTTCTGGCAGGAACACGTAATCCGCCGCGCCCAGGCAGAGGCGATGCGCGGAGAGCGCCGAGGCGTCCTGCGTCACGGCGTCGCAGCGCCCATTCGCGAAAGCCTGAACCATTTCCTGCTGCTGTTCGAAGATGACGGGCGTGAAGGTCATCTTTTTGGCACGAAATCAGTTACCCATGTTCCGCTCGGCCGTGCCGCCGGCCAGCAGGCAGACGGTGGCGCCATCAAGCTGCCCGGCATGCGCGACACCGGATTTTTTGGGACCAGAAACCCCTGTCCGTCATAGTAATTCACGTCGGTGAAGGTCAGGCCCAGATTGGAATCGCGCCCAATGGTCCAGGTTGTATTGGCATAGTAGAGCACGTCCACTTCGCCGATTGCACGGCAGTGAAACGGCTCTGCGGCGGCAGGATCACGAATTTCACCTTGCCCGCATCGCCCAGCACGGCGATGGCAGCTGGCGCTGGCGCTGGCGCTGGCGCGGCAGCTATCGGCGTCGATGCCACGCATCACACCGGTACTATCCGCGAAGGAGAATCCAGTGATGGTGCCGAGCACGCCGCAGAGCAGTTGCCCGCGCGCCTTGACGGTATCCAGCATCTTGCGCGGCTGCGCCTCGGCCGGAGCCACGCCCAGCACCGTTGACATGATCAGCGCCAGGGCGGCTGCACCAGTGAGCGGTCCGGTCGCACTCCGGCGAGTTGTGATTCATGTCGCTCCCTTACGGATTTTTCCGGCGGCGGGCATTGACCACGACGCGAAACATAGCAACAAATATGCGGATACATTGATAAAGGTTTGCCTCAGGAGCAACGTCACGTCGCAATGGGGTTAGAAGACGACTTCATCCCTTTCGATGACTGCAACCGCTTGTCCGAACCTGGCCATGATGATGGCGGCGATATTTGAGAGCGCCCGGGCCGATCAAAAGACCGGGCAACAACTGCCGTCGCCCGCCGGCCCTGATTCAGCTTTCACGGAGAAAGGGAGACCGCAGGCGGCCGATCGGCCGGAGCGCATCTATCTGGTCGAGGAATCTTCCTGTGGGCAGCGGCATGGAAGTCGTGCCGGTGGTCCCGGTGGGCGGCTGCCTGTCGGCAACAACCGCAAGGGAAGGCTGGCCATGCCATCCAAAATTCGTATTTCAGGACCGCGTGGGGGCAGGACCCGGCGCATCCGGAATGGCGCATCCCGTGCACCCGGCTATCGCCATCTGACGGCCCGGCGCCGAAGCATTCGAAGGCGCCGACCTCTACCACGGCGGCAGCACCTTACGCGGCTCGGCCCATCAGGCCCGGGCAGGCATCGCGGTCCCGGATCCGGTGCCGAGTGCCCGTGCCGCCTCGACCGCCAGCGGCCCGATGCGCTTGCGGAACTCCTCCATTTTCCATTCGGAGAGGGAGGCGGCCACCGGGCGGCCCTGCGCGTCCTTCACGGCGGCAACCAAACGAGTTCGCCTGGGAATGTCTGGCGATCCGGTCGCCCGCAAGCTGGGCTCTGCCGACATGTGGATAGGCGTGGAAGAAGGGCTCTGACGCAGTTCCGCTGATGGTCCGGCGATCATGCGGCACCGCTGAGCCTTGCTTCGAGCAGGTCGAGCTTGGCTTGGCGTGGCTATACATCTGCCGTTTGGCCATCTTGAGCCTGTTGATCTGACCTTCGGTTTTCCATTCGACCAGGGTCCGGTGATGGCAGCACGGATAGCGGCCGCATCTTTGGCGACACCTCAGACCAGCGGGGCCATCAGGCTGGTCCTGGCCTGCTCGATCCAGCCGTCCAGAGGAGCTTTGCCGGATGCG
>JAQGHX010000040.1 GCA_028288745.1 Roseomonas sp.
GCATCCATGTCTCATCGGGCACCACGGGCAAGCCCGTCGTCGTCGGCTAGACGAAGGGCGATATCGACAACTGGGCCGATCTCGTCGCCCGCTCCATCTTCGCGGCCGGCGGCCGGCCGGGGATGAAAATGCACAACGCCTATGGCTACGGCCTCTTCACCGGCGGCGTCGGCGCGCAGTACACGCCGACCGTGGGCTGGGCCCAGGCCATCGAATACCACCGCACCGTGCTGGGGGCGCTGCCTATGACCGCGCCATCGGTGTCGTGCTGGGCGGCGACGCCTCGGTCGCCACCAACGGGTTCTGGTCGGCGCTGACCATCGCGACGACGCAGAAACTGCCTGTGCTTTTCTATATCGAGGATAATGGATACGGCATCTCGACGCCCTCCACCTTCCAGACGCCGGGCGCCGATATCGCGGCCAACCTCGCCAGCTTCGCCAACCTCCATGTCCTGTCCGGCGACGGCACCGACCCCGCCACGGCGGGCATGGCTGGTGGCCGGGGCGCAGGCCCATGTGCGCGGCCGCCAGGGCCCCTGCCTGCTGCGCCTGACGGTGCCACGCCTGCAAGGCCACAGCTGCCAGGATACCCAGACTTATAAATCCGCCGCGCTGCTGGAAGCCGAATGGGCGCGCGACCCGCTGCGAAGCTGCACGGCTTCCTGGTGCCGGCCGTGATGGACGGGGCGGAGTGGGGCGCCATCGCCGGCGCCGCCGCCATGGTGGAGGCCGCCCGCCAAGCCGCCGAGCGCCGCCCGGTGGCCGAGCCCGGCACCGTGCTGCGCCATGTCTTCTCCGGTGATGAGCCGCAGGCCATGGGCGGGCTGCGCGGCGTCCATGCCGTGACGCTGGGGCTGCAGGAGAATTCGGCCCGCAGCGCGTCTTTGACACCAGCCTGTTGGAAGAAGGCATCGTCGGCCGGGCCGTGGGCATGGCGGTTGCCGGGCTGATGCCCGTGCCGGAAATCCAGTTCCGCAAATACGCCGACCCGGCGGTGGAGCAGATCAACGATTGCACCATGCGCTGGCGCACCAACAACCGCTTCGCGGCGCCCATGGTGCTGCGGATGCCGGTGGGGTTCTTTAAATGCGGCGACCCCTGGCACAGCCATACCAATGAGGTCCAGTTCGTGCATTCCCCCTGCTGGAAGGTCGCGGTCCCATGCAACGCCGGGGACGCGGTGGGGCTGCTGCGCACCGCGCTGCGCGGTGACGACCCGGTGATGTTCCTGGAGCACCGCGCCATGCTGGATGCCGCCTGGGCGCGGCGGCCCTACCCAGGCGACGACTACATGATTCCCTTCGGTCAGGCGCGCATCACGATGCCGGGCGACAGGCTGACCATCGTCACCTGGGGCGCCATGGTGGAACGCAGCGAGGAAGCCGCCCGCGCCAGCGGCCATTCGGTGGTGGTCATCGACCTGCGCACGCTGATGCCCTGGGACAGCGACGCCGTGCTGGCTTCCGTGGCCCGCACGCATCGCTGCCTGATCGTGCACGAGGACCTGCGGACGGGCGGCTTCGGCGCCGAGATCGCCGCCGCGGTGGCCGACCAGGCCTTCATGGAACTGGATGCGCCGGTGTTACGCCTGACCATGCCGGACGTGCCCAGCCCCATAACGCGGTGCTGCTGAACCATGTGGTGCCCTCCCCTCGGCCGGGCGGATCCGCGCGCGGATCGACGAACTGGTGGAATTTTGAATATGGCTGGCCAGGACATGATCGCCACCGTCGATATCCTCTCGCCCCTCGCGCAGGAAGGCACGACCGCCGCCATCCGCGCCTGGTTCAAGGCCGTGGGCGATATGGTGCAGGAAGGCGATTCGCTGGTGGAGCTGGAGACCGATAAGGTGGCCATGGAAGTGGCCGCCCCTGCATCCGGCCGGCTGGCTTCAGTGCCGATCGCGACGGGCGAGGTGGCGCCGGGCGCGCTGCTGGGCCGGATCGAACCGGCCGCCGCGGCGCGGCAGCCATGTCCGCGCCGCCACCGCCCTCGGCGGCCGGCCCCGAGCCGCGTCTCTCGCCCGCCGTGCGGAAGCTGGTGGGCGAAAGCGGCATCGGCCCGTCGGCTATCCTGGGCATCGGCAAGATGGAGAAGCGGGCGGTGGTGCGCGAGGTGGGCGGCGCCGACGCCATCCTGGTGCGCCCGATGTGCTACGTGTCGCTGACCATCGACCACCGCGTGATCGACGGCGCGCAGGCCAATGCCTGGCTGGCGCGCTTTGTCGAGGTTCTGGAGAAATGGCCGGCCCCGTGAAGGGCCGGCCCCGGTTCTATTGCTTCTGGATTCCCGCCTGGGTGACGACGGCCTGCCACTTCACCACCTCGGCACGCACGAAATCCTGCGCCGCCTCGGGCGTGCTGCCCACGGGGGTGGCGCCCAGCGCGGCCAGCCGCTCCTTGATCGATTCGGTCTTCAGTTGCGCGACGGCATCGGCCGCGATTTTCGCGACCACCGCGGGAGGCAGGCCCGCCGGCCCGATGATGGCGCCCCAGGTGGAAGCCTCGAAGCCCGGCATGCCGCTCTCGGCCACCGTGGGCAGGTCCGGCAGGATGGGCAGGCGCTCGGCGGCGGTGGTGGCCAGGGCCTTCAGCTTGCCGCTCTGCACATGGCCGAGCACCGCCGGCAGCGTGTCGAACATCACATCCACCCGGCGGCCGATCAGGTCGGGATGCGCGGCGGTGGAACCGCGATAGGGCACGTTGGTCATCGCCGCGCCGGCCTGGAAGGCGAACATCTCTGCCGCCAGATGCACGGCGCCCCCGGTGCTGGCGAAGGTGATCTCGCCGGGCCTGGCCTTCACCATCGCGATCAGTTCCTGCACCGTCTTCGCCGGGAATTCCGGCGCTGTCACCAGCACCAGCGGCACGGAATAGATGACGGTGATGACGGAGAAATCCTTCAGCGTATCGAAGGGCGTGGTGTAGAGCGCCGCGTTCACCGCGTGATTGACCGAGACGAAGCCCAGCGTGGTGCCATCCGGCGGAGCTTTCGCCACGGCCTCGCTGCCGACGATGCCATTGGCGCCGGTGCGGTTCTCCACCACCACCGACTGCTTCCAGACCGGCGTCAGCTTCTCGGCGAGGAGCCGCGCGGCGATGTCGGAGGCGCCGCCCGGCGTGTAGGGCACGAGGATGCGCACGGTCTGGCTGGGGAAGGCGGTCTCCGCCCGGGCCGGGACGACGCGGCCGGCGGCCAGGACGAAAGGCGCTGCGAGAGCCGCGCGGCGGGTGATGTTCATGGCTTTTGACCTTTTTTGCTTGGACGTCATTCAGGAACGCGGGCAGGGCGGGCCCTATCCACGCCGGTTCACCGGGGCAGTGTCATCTGCGGCCCTGCCCTGGATAGAGTGGACCGGTTCCACACCCTTCGGGGCGAACGGCGATACCGGCCCGGCAGCCTTCGAGCATGGAATGCCACTGAGCATTGGAAAGTCCATTCCACTTGGGCATGAACTGCAATAGCAGATGCGCGGCGCCGGGCTACAACACGCCGTGAACAGCCACTACCAGCCGCCGGGCGTCAGGCTGGTACGGCCGGGCGCAGGCCGAGATAGGATTCGATGATGCGCCGGTCGGCCTGCAAGGAGGCGGGCTCGCCCTCCAGCACCACCCGGCCATTTTCCAGCACGTAACCGTAATCCGCGATGCGCAGCGCGGCGCGCGCAGTCTGCTCGACCAGCAGGATGGACACGCCGCGCAGGTCGCGCTCCTGGAAGGTCACGCTGCCCGGGCGGGCAGGATGCCCATCACCGCGTTCAGCAGCGTGCTCTTGCCCGCGCCGTTCGGCCCCAGGATCGTGACGATGCTGGCCCTGGGTACCGTGACCGAGACATCGGACACCGCGAGGATGGCGTCATAGGCGACATGCAGGTCCGCACGGCCAGGATCGGCTATGTCTCCACCGGCGACACGATGGCGGCGGAACCGGCCAGCGAGATCATCGGCACGCGCTGCTCGGCCGCCACTTCCACCATGGCGATCGAGGCCGGCGTGACGGTGGAGCCGATGATGGCATCCACCCGGTTGTCGGTGATCAGCTTGCGCATGTTGGTGACGGCGCGCGTGGTGTCGGAGTCGTCATCCAGCACGATCCATTCCACCGGTGTGCCGCCCAGATCGCGCGGCAGCAAACGGATGCTGCGGCCTTCCGGAATACCGAGCGAGGCGCCCGGCCCGGTTTCGGAGAGGACAACGCCGACCCGGACGGGCTCGGCGGCTTGCGTGACCGTCGTCAGACCGAGCGCCAGCATCAGGCCGGCGGCGATGTTCCGCATCGGTGGTAACCTCCTTGGACACCGGGAACTTCGGGTTCCATGCAGTGTGTTGGCCTCCGCCCGGCTTTGCGGGCGCGGTCCGTCCGCTGGGCCCTCGCGGGCCGGCTGGCTGGCGACGATAGGACCCGGGGCCGCACCTCGCCAGGACCGGTGATCTCGCGAGAACTGGCATCCGGTCGGTCAAAGCAAGGGCTTTGGGCATGGCCCTGGATAGGGTTGCATTCGCCCAACCGATCGGTCGCTTAATCCGCCTGGGCGCCGGCATGGCCCCCCAGGACAGAGGGCCGCGAACGTGGCCCGGCAGGAGTGGCGGATGGCGCGGACACGGGCGGACGATTACGACGAGAAGCGGCGGCAGATCCTTAAGGCCTCCGCCACGCTGTTCGCGCGGCACGGCTTCACGGGCACCTCGATCACGATGGCGGCCCGCGCCTGCGGTGCTTCCAAGGCGCTGCTCTATCACTACTACGAATCGAAGGAGGAGGTGTTGTTCGGCATCCTCAACCTGCATCTGGAAACCCTGGCCGGGACGGTGGACCGCGCCTTCGCCTCGACCGCCGAGCCCCGCGCGCGGCTGCACGCGCTGTCCGCCGCCCTGCTCGACACCTATCGCGACGCGGATGCCGAGCACCAGATCCAGATCGCGAACCTGCATTTGCTGCCGGATGCGAAGCAGGTTGTGCTGCGCGCGCTGGAGCGGCGCATCGTCGCGGTCTTCGCCGAGGCCATCGCGGCGGCGGGGCGCAACGGCACGGTGCTGAAGCCCCTGACCATGTCACTGTTCGGCATGTTGAACTGGAACTACCTGTGGTTCCGCGACGGGCGCGGCCTGTCGCGCGAGGCCTATGCGCGGATGGTGACGGAACTGATCCTGTCCGGCGCCGGCCCGGCCGTCACGGCGCTGGACTGAAGCCGACGGACACGATGCCGGCGGGGTCACGCCTGCTGACCGGCACCTTGGGAGGGCGCAGCCGCCCCCAGCCTGACCCTGGCGCTTGACGGCCCCGGCCCCAGGCGGGCACGCGCATCGTCATGGAGTTTCTGCAACGTTTCGCCGTGGCCCTGCCCTTCACCATCGCCGGCGCGGCCGGCGGCTGGCTGGCCGTCAACCTGCTGGGGGACGTGCTGCCCGCCAGCTCGATGGACATGGCGCTCATCCAGCTCATGGCGCTGTGGCTGGCGGTGCTGCTCTGCGGCGCGGCGGCGGGGGCCGCCTTCGCCAGCCGCATCGGCGCCGCACGGCTGGGGCGGGGGCGGCGATGGGCCCTCGGCGCACTGGCGGCCGCCCTTGCCGTGCTGGCCGTGGCCGCGCTGGCCTTTCTGCCCGCGCTCGCCTGACATCATGGCCGCCGCGCTAGATAACGGTGGTGGCGGCGCGTTGCAGCAGCGCGCGCGCCACGCTGTAGCCCGCCGTCAGCGAGGTCTTCGGGTTGGCGGGCGAGGGGCGCCCTTCCAGGCGGATGGTGAAGTCGGCGCAGGCCGAGCGGACTGAGACCTCATGCACGTTGCGCGTGATGCCGGGGTCGGCCACCAGCCGCACGCGGGTGGTGTCGAAGCCACCGGCCGCCAGCGCCACGGCGGCGGCGACATTGGCGTTCTGCGGGTAGTCCCGCGCCGCCTCGCGCGCCGTGCCATCGAAGAACACCGCTGGCCCGGCCAGGGCGCCGAGGTCGACCAGCGCCTCCGCCGGCGTGCCCCGCCAGGCGGCGGGCGGCTTGCGGCCGATATAGGTCACTTCCTCCAGCCCCGAGAGCCGGGCGGCGGCCAGCACGTCGATGCCACCCACCGCGCCGGGTGGCAGTACGAGCTGCGCCCCGCTGGCCGCCGCCGCCGCGTCCAGCCGGCGGTGCAGGTCGTCATCCGCCAGCGCCCCCACCGAGATCACCACCAGGTCGCAGCCGGCCGCCAGGACCGCCGCGCCATGCGCGCGCACGGCGGCATGGCCGGCGCATTCGGCCACCACGTCCGGCGCATCCGCCAGGAAGGCGGCGATGTCGCTGCGGATGACCGCCTGCTCCGCCACGGCGTGGGCCGCAGCCAGCGCCGCCGCCTTCGCCTCGCCGCCGGGGCGCACCAGGATGGTCAGCAGCGCCAGCGGCGCCGGCAGCCGGGCGGCGATGGCCTCCAGCACCGTCGCCGCCATCCCACCGGCGCCGATCAGCCCCAGCCGGTTCATCCGTGCGGGCCGCGCGGTGGTGGTGGTCTGCGGCATGGCGGCGTCCCCGGGTGCAAGTGCGGCGCCCGGTATAGAAAGGGTGGGCGGTTCAGGAAAGGGAGGGCCGCCGCCAGCTATCCTTGCCTGGCCTCCTTGTGGGCGCGGCGACGCTCGCGCTCCTTGCCGGGGCTGACCTCAAGCCATGGCCCTCGCAAGGGAATATTCCGCCCAGTTGTTGCGCCCGAGACACAGCGGCCTGCTTCCGCCTCGGGCAACGCAACCGGCCCTGCTACGCTCCTGTTCCTTCCCCGGCAGCGAAAGACTGGTGACACCATGTTGAAGCGACGCGCGCACAAGGCCTGGTGGCTGGCGCGGCAGACCGTGCTGGGATTCATCGAGGACGAGGCACTGAGCCGCGGCGCCGCCATCGCCTTCTACACCGTCACCTCGATGGCCCCGGTCCTGATCATCGCCATCGCCATCGCCGGCGTCGTCTTCGGCGAGGACGCGGCGCGCGGCGCGGTGGTGGAGCAACTCGGCGGGCTGATGGGGCAGGCGGGGGCGGAGGTCGTTCAGGGCATCATCCGCAGCGCCGCCAATCCCTCCGCCGGCAAGGTCGCCAGCATCATCGGCCTCGTGACCCTGATCGTCACCGCCAGCGGCGTGTTCGGCGAGATCCAGGCCAGCCTCAACAAGATCTGGCGGGCCGAGATCACGGGCATCACCGTCTCCTCCCTGCTGAAGGCGCGCGCGCTGAGCCTCGGGCTGGTGGCGACGCTGGGCTTCCTGCTGCTGGTCTCGCTGGTGGTCAGCGCGCTGCTCTCCGGCCTGCGGGAATTGCTGGACATCTACCTGCCCGGCACCGCCACCATCATGCGGGCGGCGAATATCCTGATTTCGCTCAGCCTGACCTCCGTGATGTTCGCGGCCATCTACAAGTTCCTGCCGGACCGCAAGCTGGAATGGCGGGACGTCATGGTGGGGGCGCTCGTCACCGCGCTGCTGTTCAACCTGGGCAAGACGCTGATCGGCCTCTACCTCGGCCGCAGCGCGGTGGGCTCCACCTATGGCGCGGCGGGTTCGGCCGTGATCGTGCTTCTCTGGATCTATTATTCGGCGCAGATCTTCCTGCTGGGGGCCGAATTCACCAAGGCCTACGCCATGTGGCGCGATGCCGAGGGCTGGAAACTGGAGGTCGACCCCCGCGCCGCCAATCGCGCCCAGGCCGTGCCGGTCACCGCCCCCGTGCCGCCGGAAGCCCGGCCGGAACGCCCGCCCCTGAACCTGCCGCCCCTGATGTGACGTGCGGCGGCGGCGCGGGCATGGCAGAGAGGCGCCACCATGCCCTACCCGATTCCCACCGCCCGCCTGCCCCGATGAGCCAACGCCGTTCTGTGGCTCCCTGGGTCGCCGTTATCGCCGCCGTCGCCGCGCTGCTCGGTGCCGGCCAGATCACCGATGCCGGGCTGGAACGCCTGGCCCGCGCCGCTTGGCAGGCCATCGGCAGCCTGAACGAGCCGGAGCGCCCGGCGGCCCGGCGTGCCTCGCCCCGCGCCGCGCACTCGGATGGCACGCCGCTCGCCGGCCATGCCCGCATCATCGACGGCGACACGCTGGATATCGGCGAGACCCGCATCCGCATGCGCGGCATCGACGCGCTGGAGCATGACCAGCGCTGCTCGCGCCCCGGCGACAGCGACTACGAGTGCGGCAAGCTGGCGCGCGACGCGCTGGTGGTGCTGATCCGTGGCGCGGCCGTGACCTGCGTTCCGGATGGCAGCGAGACCTATGGCCGCGTCGTCGCCACCTGCTCCGTGCCCAAGGCCGGCGGCGGCGTGGTGGATCTGAACGCGGCCATGGTGCGCTCCGGCCTCGCCTTTGACTGCGCCCGCTTTTCCGGTCGCCTTTACGCTGATGAGGAAAGTGCTGCGAAAAGGGCGAAGTCCGGCGCCTGGGCGGGGCGGTTCGACTTCCCCTGGGTGCATCGCGGCCGTGCCAATGCCTGCGGGCGCGACTGATGCGGCGGCGCCCGCCACGCTGGCTCACCCGCCTGCTGCTGGCGCTGCTGCTGGCGCCGCCGGCGGTGATCCTGCTGTTCCGCTTCGTGCCGGTGCCGGTCACGCCGCTGATGCTGATCCGCGCGGCGCAGGGCTATGGCCTGTCCAAGGACTGGGTGGGCTACGGGCGGATCGACCCGGCGCTGGCGCGCTCCGTCATCGCCTCGGAGGATAATCGCTTCTGCGAGCAGATTTTCGGCTTTGACCTGCGGGAGTTGCGCGGGCAGGTGGAGGCGGCGCTGGAGGGCGACCGGCCGCGCGGTGCCAGCACCATCACCATGCAGGTGGCGAAGAACCTGTTCCTCTGGCCGGGGCGGGACCCGGTGCGGAAGGTGCTGGAAGCCTGGCTGACGCCGCAGGTGGCGCTGCTCTGGCCGAAGCGGCGGGTGCTGGAGGTCTATCTCAACATCGTGGAATTCGGCCCGGGCATCTATGGGGCCGAGGCCGCCTCGCGCGCCTTCTTCAGCCGCCCCGCCGCCGGGTTGAGCGATATCCAGGCGGCGCGGCTGGCGGTGGTCCTGCCCAATCCGCTGGAATGGTCGGCGGCCCGGCCTGGACCCTATGTGCAGGGGCGGGCGGAGACGATCCGCCGCCGTGTCGGCCAGCTTGGCGACCTGACGGCCTGCGCCGGCTGAAGCCGGCGCGCGGCGTTCAGCCGCCGCGGCCGGCGTCGAAGCCCAGGAAGCCGATATCCGGGCGGGCGGCG
>JAQGHX010000041.1 GCA_028288745.1 Roseomonas sp.
GCCACGATCACGCCCGCCTCGGCCGGAACCGCGACGCTGCGCAACTGCGCCGCCGCCGGCCAGGGCAGCAGGCCGAGGCCGGCCAGGCAGAGCAGGCCGGCGGCCAGGCGCCGCCGCAGGGGGAGGCGGTTCATGCGATACGTTCCATCGGGGCTGTCTCGGTCAGGGGGCAGGTGGCGTGGAAGGCGGGCAGGGTCAGGCAGGCGGCCTCGGCTGCCAGCAGGCGCGGGAAGGTCAGGTCCAGCCCGACATCGCGCGCCAGGGCCATGGCCGGCACCAGGGAAATATCGCCCAGGCCGGGTGTGGCGCCGAAGCAGAAGGGGCCATCGGCGGTGCTGAGCAGAGACTCGCAGGTCTCCAGCCCCTCCGCCAGCATCTGCCGCATCCAGTTCCGCACCTGCGGCTCCGGCAGGCCGAGTTGGCGCAGCCGTGCCATGCCCCGGTTGCTCTGGCCCTGATTTAGGTCGCCCACGATGGCCATGGCGAAGCCGCGCACCCGGGCACGGCCGGCCGGGTCGCCCGGCAGCAGGGGTGGGGTGGGCCACATTTCCTCCAGCCATTCGACGATGGCGAAGGATTGGGTGAGCCGCGTGCCGTCCCCGGCCTCCAGCACCGGGACAAGGCCCTGTGGGTTGAGGTGGACCAGGGCAGGCGAGCGCGTGCCATCGGCCGGAAGGTCGTACAGGACCAGTTCCGTGTTCAGGTTCTTCAGGGCAAGAGCGATCCGTACCCGCCAGGTGGCGTAGGAACGAGCATAGCCATGCAGGCGCATTTTATCGTCCCCCACGCTCTCAAATATGTGATCAGATAGGGGGTTCCGTCAATGAATTCCGCGATCAGGGCGGCCGGTGCGGCATTGTCATCCGCGCGATGGCGAAAACAGTCCCGGTTCCGCCTGAAAGCGGGTCAAATATGGCAGAGGCTTTGGCACAAAAGTCGCATGGGCCTGACCGACCATCGCATTCTGCTGGCCCTCGTCCGCAACGGGCGACTGACCAATGCTGAACGGGCGGAGGAAGTCGGCCTGTCGGCCTCGCCCTGCTGGACCCGGGTCCGGGGACGGGCATTCGCATGGCGCTGCCCCCGGGCCGGGGAACAAGACGATGTCGATGCGCCGGAGCGCATAGGCGTGCTCGCTGCCCGCGGGCCGGGGAACAAGCCCCAGGGCTGGCGCCGCGCGCCACGGGCTTTTTCGCGCGCCACGGGCCTTTTTGATGGTGGCCGCGCGGGCTGCTGGCACAGGCCTGGCAAGCGTCTGCGCGGCTTCCTTCCCGGCGCCGGGCGCCCGTCCCGTCTCAGGCGGTCAGGTACCGCCCCTGCAGGTGCGCGGTGAAATCCGCCGGGTCCAGCGGCTTGCCGGTCGCCGCCCGCAGCAGGTCCTGGAAACCCAGGCGCGAGCCCTGGCCATGCACGTTGAGGCGCAGCCACTCCCGCAACGGGACGAAATTCCCCTGCCCCAGCGCCACGTCCAGCCCAGGCACCGCCGCGCGGGCCGCGCGCATCAACTGGGCCGCCGCCATG
Source organism: Roseomonas sp. (assembly GCA_028288745.1). GTDB lineage: Bacteria > Pseudomonadota > Alphaproteobacteria > Acetobacterales > Acetobacteraceae > Pseudoroseomonas. Next base: position 1,522 of record JAQGHX010000041.1, read on the forward strand.
GCGCCCAGCGTATAGGACGGGAAGTAGCCGAAGCCGCCATCGTACCAGTGGATGTCCTGCAGGCAGCCGCACGCGTCATCCGGCGGGGTCAGGCCGAGCAGCCGGGCGAAGCCCTCGTTCCAGGCGGCGGGCAGGCCCTCCACCTCCAGCTCGCCGCCGATCAGCGCGCGTTCCAGGCGGAAGCGCAGGATGACATGGGCGGGGTAGGTCAGCTCGTCCGCGTCGACACGGATGAAGCCGCGCTCCACCCGGCGCCAGAGGCCGGCGAGATTGGCGGGCGCGAAGGCCGCCGCGTCGCCACCGAAGGCCGCGTGCAGGCGTGGGCCGATGAAGCCCAGGAAGGCGTCCGAGCGGCAGGCCTGCATCTCGATGATCAGGCTCTGGGATTCATGGGCCGCCATGCCGGCGGCCTCGCCCACCGGCTGCCGGGCATGGGCGGCGGGCAGGCCGCGCTCATACAGGGCATGGCCGGTCTCGTGCAGCACGCCGAGCAGCGCCTGCGCCACCGAAGCCGTGTTGTAGCGGGTGGTGATGCGCACGTCGGTGGGGGTGCCGCCGCAGAAGGGATGCGTGCTCTCGTCCAGCCGGGCATGGGTGAAGTCGAGCCCGACGCGTTCCGCCATCTCGCGGCAGAGCACCTGCTGCGCGGCCACGGGAAAGGGCCCGGCCAGCGGCACGGGCGCGGGGCGCGCGGCCTGGAGGGCTTCCGCCCGCGGCAGGGCCTCGGCCAGGAAGGTTTCGTAGGCGGTGAAGATCGGCTCCACGGCGGCGGCGCCGATGCCGCGCTGGTAGCCTTCCATCAGTGCGTCATAGGGCGAGAGGCCGGTGGCATCGGCCAGTGCCAGGGCGGTCTCGCGCTGCAGCCGCACCACCTCCTTCAGCGCCGGGGCCACCAGGCCGAAATCGGCGCGGGCGCGGGCGGTGCGCCAGATGCTCTCGCAGGCGGAAGCGGCACGGGCGCTGGCCTCGACCAGCGCCGTCGGCAGGGCGGTGGCGCGGCGGTGGGCGGTGTGCATCAGGGCCAGATTGGCGCCGTCCCATTCGCCGCCGGCCCCAACCTCGGCCCCGGCCCCAGACTGGGCCCCAGCCTCGGCGAGGTCCCCGGCCATCTCCGGCGCCGTCAGCAATTCATGCGACAGGCCCGCCAGGGTCGCGAGCTGCTCCCCCCGTGCCGCGCCGCCGCCGGCTGGCATCACCGCGGCGGCGTCCCAGTGCAGCATGGCCTGGGACTCGTCCAGCAGGGCGATGCGCGCGAAACGGGCCTTCAGGCGGTCATAGGCGGCGGCGGTCATGGGGCGTGGCTTTCCGGGGGCGCGGGGGTGGTGCCGGCGGGGTGCCCGCCGGCTTCCTTCAGGCCCAGGCGGGCCCAGGCGATGAACACGCCGAGCGCCGCCAGCGCCAGCCCGTACCAGGTGATGGCGTAGCCGAGATGGCTGTTCGGCGGCGCCGGCAGGTGCTGGGCGGGCTGCGGCAGGCTGGTGGCCGGCGGCCCCATCGCCACCAGCCCGTAGGGGGCGAGGTCCGGCTGGCCGATGGCGGCGCCGATCGCGCCGGGGTCGAAGGTATAGAAGCGTCGGCGGGCGGGGTCGTCGGTGGCGCTCATCATGCCGGCGGTCTCGCCGGGGCGGATATAGCCCTCCACCCGCACCGGCCCCTCGGGGCGGGCGATGATGCCGCCCTCCATCGGCACCCAGCCGCGATCGACCAGCAACGGCGGCCGGCCCTCGCGTTGCAGCGGCGTCAGCAGGTGGGCGCCGAGCGTGGCGCCGCGCACCTCCACCCCCAGCATCGCCTCCCGCTCATGCAGGAAGTGGCCATCGGCGAAAACCTTGGCATAGGGCGCGGGTGGGTCGGACAGTGGGATCGGGGGGCCGGCCTCGGCGATGGCGAATTGCGCCAGCAGGTCAGTCTTCCAGCGCAGGCGCTGGACCTGCCAGGTGCCGAGCCCGGCCAGGATGGCCAGCACGGGCAGCAGGGCGAGAGTGGGAAACAGAAGGCGGCGCCAGCGGGTCATGCCGGGGCTTATATCATGCCGGGCGGGCGCTGGCCCTCCCCCGGCGGGGGAAAGCCAGACCCGTGCGGCGGTCAGTGCGCGGCGATCTCGCCGGCGCCGAGAACGTAGACGACGATGAAGAGGAACAGCCAGACGACATCGACGAAGTGCCAGTACCAGGCGGCGGCCTCGAAGCCGAAATGGCGCTCCGGCGTGAAGTCGCCACGGCGGGCACGGAACCAGCAGACGGCCAGGAAGATGGTGCCGACGATGACGTGGAAGCCATGGAAGCCGGTCGCCAGGAAAAAGACGGAGGAATAGATGCCACCGCCATGGAAGGCGAAGGGTGCCTCGCCGTACTCATAGGCCTGGAAGCCGCTGAAGGAGAGGCCGAGCAGCACGGTCAGGCCGAGCCCCTGCAGCATACCTTTACGGTCGCCCTCGATCAGCGCGTGGTGCGCCCAGGTCACCGTGCAGCCCGAGAGCAGCAGGATCATGGTGTTCAGCAGCGGCAGGCCGAGCGGGTCGAAGGTGTGGATGCCGGCGGGCGGCCAGATGGCATGCGTGGCGCCGGCCACATGCTCGGGGTACAGCGCGAAGTGGAAATAGCCCCAGAAGAAGGCGACGAAGAACATCACCTCGGAGGCGATGAACAGCACCATGCCGTAGCGCAGGCCGATGCGCACGATGGGATTGTGCACGCCGGGGATGCGGCTCTCGCGGATGATGTCGCGGAACCAAAAGTACATCGACACCAGGACGCCGAGCAGGCCAACGCCGAAGGGCCAGTGGATGTTCTTCTGCGCGAACAGGATGATGCCAAACAGCATCAGCCCCGCCGAGAAGGAGGCGATCAGCGGCCAGGGGCTGGGGTCCACCAGGTGGTAGGGGTGCTTGTTGTGGGCGGGGGCGCTCACCGTCATTTCGCTGCTGGCCATCGGGCTTCCTGGACTCAAGACATCACGCAAGGGGTGGAAGGGGGAAAGGCGGGCAGCGCCCTGCCCCGGGCATTGGGATCGTCGGCTGCCATCAATCCCGAAAACGTACTTCGGATCAAGTCTCTCACGGCGCCGCTGTGTGCCGCGCGCCGGGCTGGATCAGCTCGGTACGCTGGCCGACATGCTCGCCGGCGCGGGCGAGCGCACCGGCCCGCTCCGCATCCGCCAGCGTGCGGAAATAGGTGTAGTTGATGGTGATGGTGTTGATGCCGCGCGTGTTCGGGTCTTCCGCGATCTTCGGGTCGACCCAGAAGGCGATCGGCATCTCCACCTGCTGGCCGGGCGCCAGCGTCTGCTCGTCGAAGCAGAAGCACGCCACCTTGTGGAAATAGGCGCCCGCCACCTCGGGGGTCACATTATAGGTGGCGATGCCGGTGACGGGCGTGTCGGCCAGGTTCTGCGCGCTGTAGAAGGCCATGCCCTCCTCGCCCAGCGCCAGCTTCGCCGGCCCCTGGCTGGGCGCGAACCGCCAGGGCAGGCCGGGATTCACATTGGCGTTGAAGCGCACGGTCACCTGCCGGCTGGTGGCGCCCGGCGCCGCGCCGCCGATCATGGGCGTGCCGTTATAGCCGGTGACGGCGCAGAAGATGGCGTAGAGCGGCACCGAGGCGAAGGCGAGCCCCACCATGGTGGCGACAACGCCACCGGCGACGGCCGCGGTGCGGCGGTTGCGGCGTGCGAGGTTCTGGTCCGGCATGCTGCGGTTTCCTCGTTCCGGCTCAGCCGCGGGTCAGGCGGGCCATGGCGATCAAATAGACCAGCGCCACCAGCGCCAGCAACGCCAGCAACACCGCCCAGTTGCGGCCGCGGCGGCGGCGCTCGAAGGCCGTGCGTTCCTCGGGCGTCATGCGCCGAAGACCAGCACGTCGGCGGCCAGCGCCGTGAACAGCGCGAAGAGGTAGAGGATGGAGAAGCGGAAGGCCGCGCGCGCCGGGGCGTCATTGCTCAGGCTGCGGCCCTGCTCGTCCTGCGCGTCGCGCTTCACCCGCCACATGTAGTGCAGGAAGAAGCCGCCCAGCACGGCCGCGCTGGCGCCATAGGCGGGGCCGGCCATGCCGACGGCCACCGGCGCCAGGCTCAGCGGCACCAGCAGCAGCGAGTAGAGCCAGATCTGCCGGCGGGTCTCGCGGGCGCCGGCGACGACGGGCAGCATCGGCACGCCCGCGCGCTGGTAGTCGCCATGGGCATAGAGCGAGAGCGCCCAGAAATGCGGCGGCGTCCAGAAGAAGATGATGGTGAACATCACCAGCGCCTCGACCGAGACATGGCCGGTGACGGCCACCCAGCCGATGACCGGCGGGAAAGCGCCGGCGGCGCCGCCGAAGACGATGTTCTGCGGCGTCCGGCGCTTCAGCCACATGGTGTAGACGAAGACGTAGAAACCGATCGAGCCGGCCAGCGAGATGGCGGCGGTGAGGTTGGTGGCCAGCCCCAGCAGCACGACCGAGGCGACGGCGAGGAAGACGCCGAAGGCGAGCGCGGCCTCGGGGCGGATGCGCCCGGCGGGGATGGGCCGGCCGGCGGTGCGGCGCATCACGGCGTCGATATCGCGGTCGTACCACATGTTGATGGCGCCGGAGGCCCCTGCCCCCACGGCGATGCAGAGGATGGCGGTCACGGCCAGGGTGGGGTGGATGGGCCCCGGCGCGACCAGCAGGCCGACGAGGCCGGAGAACACCACCAGGGTCATGACGCGCGGCTTCAGCAGCGCGAACCAGTCGCGCACCTCGCTGAAATCGATTCCGTCAGACGTGCCGAGGGGGGCTGAAGCGCCCCCCTGGTTGATCGTGCTGTCGCTCATTGAGCCGGCCTCCATGCCTTTACGGCATATGCAGAAATCGAACCGGCGGGGGAATGCCCATCGCGGGCATGGCGGGCATTCCCTCGCGGCCCGCTCCTCAACGGAGGCTGCGGGCCAGTCCGCCCCGCAACGGATGCGGGGCCATTCGCCGCATCAGCGGATGCGGGGCAGTTCGTCGAAGGTGTGGAACGGCGGCGGGCTGGACACCTGCCACTCCAGGGTGGTGGCGCCCTCGCCCCAGGGGTTCGCTCCCGCCGGCACCTTGCTGGTGAAGGTGCGGTAGCAGACGTAGAAGAACATCACGAACGAGGCGACCGAGATATAGGCGCCGAGGCTCGCCACCAGGTTCCAGCCCGCAAAAGCGTCAGGATAGTCCGGGTAGCGGCGCGGCATGCCCTGGGCGCCCAGGAAGTGCATGGGGAAGAAGGTCAGGTTCACGCCGATGAAGGTCAGCCAGAAATGGATCTGGCCCAGCCGCTCGGGGTACTGCTTCCCGCTCATCTTGCCGATCCAGTAGTAGAACCCGGCATAGAGCGAGAAGACGGCGCCCAGTGACAGCACGTAGTGGAAATGCGCGATGACGTAATACGTGTTGTGCAGCACCACGTCGACGCTGGCGTTGGAGAGCTTCACGCCCGTCACGCCACCCATGGTGAACAGGAAGATAAAGCCGATGGCGAAGAGCATCGGCGTCTTCAGGGTGATGGAGCCGCCCCACATGGTGGCGATCCAGGAGAAAATTTTGATCCCGGTCGGCACCGCGATGATCATGGTCGCCGCCATGAAGTAAGCCCGCGTGTCCACCGAGATGCCAGAGGTGAACATGTGGTGCGCCCAGACCACGAAGCCCACCACGCCGATGGCCACCATGGCATAGGCCATGCCCAGGTAGCCGAAGATCGGCTTGCGGCTGAAGGTGGACAGCACGTGGCTGATGATGCCGAAGCCCGGCAGGATCATGATGTAGACTTCGGGGTGGCCGAAGAACCAGAACAGGTGCTGGAACAGCACCGGGTCGCCACCGCCGGCCGGGTCGAAGAAGGAGGTGCCGAAGTTGCGGTCCGTGATCAGCATGGTGATCGCGCCGCCGAGCACCGGCACCGAGAGCAGCAGCAGGAAGGCCGTGACCAGCATGCCCCACACGAACAGCGGCATCTTGTGCAGCGTCATGCCCGGGGCGCGCATGTTGAAGATGGTGGTGATGAAGTTCACCGCGCCCAGGATCGAGCTGGCGCCCGCGAGGTGCAGGCTGAACAGCGCCATATCGACGCCCATGCCGCTCTGGTAGGTGCTGTTGGCCAGTGGCGGGTACAGCGTCCAGCCGGTGCCGGCGCCGCCCACGAAGAGGCTGCCGACGGCCAGCATCAGCGCCGGCACCAGCAGCCAGAAGCTGATGTTGTTCAGGCGCGGGAAGGCCATGTCCGGCGCGCCGATCATGATCGGCACGAAGTAGTTGCCGAAGCCGCCGATCAGTGCCGGCATGATGACGAAGAACACCATCACCACGCCATGCGCGGTAACGGCCACGTTCCAGGCCTGGCCATCGGCGAAGATCTGCATCCCCGGCTGCTGCAGCTCGATGCGCATCAGCAGGCTGAGCCCGATACCCACGACAGACGCCGCCACGGCGAAGATCAGGTAAAGGATCCCGATATCCTTGTGGCTGGTGCTGAAGAACCAGCGCCGCCAGAAGCCGGGGGTGTGGTCGTGGTCGTGATGGCCGTGGCCATCGGTGTCATGCGTATGTGACGCGGTCGCCATCTGTGTCCGTCCCGCTCTCGAGCCCGTCGCTGGTCGCCGTGGTCAGTGGCGCCGAAAGAACCAATTCGCCGCCACCGGCGGCGCCGTCATATGCGCCGCTGACCGCGGCGCCATCATCTCCGCGGTCAGCGGCGCAGTTCGGCCACCGTGGTGGCGCCGTCCGTCGCGGCGGGCGGTTCAGCCGCCGCCAGGGCCGGGGCGGCCGGGGCCACCCCGCCACCGGCGGCGAAGCGCTGCTTCGCGCCCGTCAGCCAGGCCTCGTACTCGGCCTCAGGCACGGCCTTCACCACGATCGGCATGAACCAGTGGTTCTGGCCGCAGATCTGGTTGCACTGGCCGTAGAAGGTGCCGGCCCGGTCGGCGCGGAACCATGTCTCCAGCGTCCGGCCCGGGATGGTGTATTTCTGCACGCCCAGGCTGGGCACGAAGAAGCTGTGGATCACTTCCTGGCCGGTGGTCAGCACGCGGATGTTCTTGCCCACCGGGATGACCAGGGGGTTGTCGACCTCCAGGTTGCGCAGCTGGCCCGGCTTCAGGTCGGCCTCCGCAATCGGGTAGCTGTCGAACGCCATGTTGCCCTGGTCGGCGTAGGCATAATGCCAGTACCACTGCCGGCCGGTCACGTTGATCGTCATGTCCGCGTCGACCGCCCGGTCCTGGTAGTAGATCAGGCGGAAGGACGGGATCGCGATGACGATCAGGATCAGCACCGGCACGACTGTCCAGGCCACTTCCAACAGCGTGTGGTGGCTGGTGCGCGACGGCACGGGGTTTTTCTCGGCCCGGAAGCGCCAGACCACGTAGGCCAGCAGCAGCCCCACGAAGGCCGTGATGGCGACGATGATCCAGAGCACCAGCTGGTTGAAGTCGTGGATGCCTTCCTTCACCGGACCGGCGGAGCGCTGCAGGTCCAGTGCCCAGGGGATTGGCGCAATGACCTCCGGCGAGGCGGAGGTGCCCGGCGCCACAGCACCGGTGGCCGCGCCATCCTGCGCCCAGGCGGGCATGGTGATCGTGCAGAGGGCCATGCCCGCGACCAGCAGCAGCCCCGCGAAGCGCGAGATGCTCAGGAGCCGTAACATGCCCTCAACCCGTGAAACGACCGACAGCCGCATTCCCAATCCCGTCCGCCCGTATCTCATGCGCCCGTCCGTTCCATGCGCTGCCCGTTTCATGCGCCCCAAGGGGACGCGGCCGCGCCACGCGCCGCTCGATCCATGCCGGAGCGCACCGCGCGACCCGGCCATCCAGGCCCCGCACTGTGACAGGGGGGCCGGCTTCCGGCGGACCATAGTCGCCTGCCCCCGCCCCGCACAAGTGAGGCCGGGACAACGTTACGGCCAAAGCGTCATCCGAAAGGGTTTTCGCGGCATGGCGCGCCCGCCTTACGTCCGGCCATGGGGGGCCGGGGCCGGCCGCCGAGTCGACAGGGCCCTGCCGCGGGCGCCCGGCCGACGGCGCCCTGCGGCCGGAATGACATGGTTTTGCGCCGTGAAGCGCCGCGCCCTGGCCAGCGCATGGGGCCGCCGCCCCGCCGCCCGAAGGCGGCTTTCAGGCCGCCGCGGTAGTGATGGCGTCCAGCGCCGCTTCGGCGGCCGGGGTGTTGCGCACCTGCACCAGTGTGAACAGCCCGCCGGGCTGGCAGGGCACGACGGCGTCGAGTTGCACGGCCGCCGGGTCCAGCAGGTCGGTCAGCGCGAAATCGGGGTGCCAGCCCAGCACGCGGGACAGCGGCGCCATGGCGCGTTCCACCCACCAGCGCGGGCCGGCCTCGGCAGCGAAGTGGTTCACGAACAGCAGGTGGCCGCCCGGGCGCACCACGCGCCGCATTTCGGCGAAAAGCTTTTTGGCATCCGGCACCACGCTCGCGGTGAACATCGCAACCGCGATATCGAAGGAGCCGTCGCGGAAGGCCATCAACTCGGCGTCCATCTCCAGCAGCCCCTCGACATGCGAGAGTTGCTCGGCGCGCATCCGTTCGTCGGCCTTCATCAACATTTCGCGTGAAAGGTCGATGCCCACCACGCGCTTATCGGCGCGGTAGCGCGGCAGGGCGAGCCCGGTGCCCACGCCCACCTCCAGCACCCGGGTGCCCGGCAGCCGGTTGACGGCCGCGACCGCACGCCGGCGCCCGAAGGCGGAGACGCCCCCGAACACCATGTCATAGACCCCGGCCCAGCGGCGGTATGCGTCCCTGACCGATTCGGCGTCCAGGGCGGCACGGGGGTGGTCCCGCATTGCCGCCTCGCCTGTCTGATTCCGCGGTGCCTCGATGATGCTGGCCATACCCTGTCCTCGCGCCGGGCCTCCGCTAGCGCCTGGGGCGGGCGGGCGCAAGCGGGCGTGTTCCTCCCCCCTCCCCTCTGGAGAGGCTCCGGGGCGCGTGTCGGTCATCGTTCTCCTCCTTTCGGGCGGCGGCGCGGCAGGGCCACCAGCACCCCGCCGCAGGCGATGATCGCGGCCCCGGTCAAGGTGAAGCGGTCCGGCCAGTGGTTGAACACCAGCGCCGAGGCGATCAGCGCCCAGACCAGTTGCGTGTACATCACCGGCGCCAGCAGGCTGGCCTGCACCCGGCTGAAGGCCAGCACCAGCAGCCCATGCCCGGCGGCGCCCAGCGCGCCCAGCGCGATCATGCCCGTCCAGATCCAACCGGCGGAAACCGGGCCGGAACTGCCAGGCCATTGCCAGACGAAGGGCTGCACCAGCGCCAGCAGCACCGCGCCGACGACCCCCGTGTGCAGGATGGTGGTGCGCGGGTCGTCGATCGACGCCAGCTTGCGGGTCAGGATCTGGTAGACGGCATAGAGCATGGCATTGCAGAGCGGCAGCAGGATGGCCCAGTGCGGCGCCGGGCCGCCCGTCAGGAAAGGCGGCCGCAGCGCCACCAGCACCCCCGCCAGCCCGACGCCCACCCCCAACCAGCGCCGCCATTCCACCCGTTCCTTCAGCCAGAGCGCGGCCAGCAACACCGTCAGCAGCGGCGAGGCGAAGCCCACCGCCGTGGCGTCCGCCAGCGGGATCAGGGCGATGGCCCCGACGAAGAGCAGGCTGGCCGCCATCAGGCAGAAGCCCCGCACCGCCTGCAGCACCGGCGCGCGGGACCGCCAGGGCAGGCTGCCCGTCAGCACGCGGATTGCCAGGGCCACGAACACCACATGGAACACGAAACGTACGAAGACCAACTGCGGCACGGGGTAGTGCACGGTCAGCAGCTTGCCGGTCGTATCCATCGTCACGAACAGGACGAGCGCGACGAGGTTGAGGGCGATCCCGGTGAGCGTGGCGGACATTCGGGCCATCATGCACCGCGCCGCCGCCGGCGTCAGGCCACCGCCGGCAATTTCCATCTTATGCGGTGCGATATCGTGCTTTCGCGGCACGGCCCGACGGCCGCGCCGTGAAGGCCGCCGTCAGCGCCGCCGGCGCAGCACCACCTCGGCCACGGCGGTCGAGGTGATGGTCACATCCTCCGGCGCGCTGACCGGCGGCGCGCCACCGGCGGAGCCGCGCATCGCGGCCGTCGCCATGCGCGGCATCGGCGCTTCCGGCGCGTCCAGCGCCAGGTTGCGGATGCCGACCACCTCCAGGCCCAGTTGACCGGCCACGGCTTCGGCGCGGGTACGCAACGCCTCGATCGCCAGCCGCCCGGCCTCCTGCCGCGCCGCCTGCTCGGCGGGACGCGAGAGGCTCCAGTTCAGCCCGTCCATCACCAGGCCCTGCGCCTGCAAAGCACCGGCCAGCTCCAGCAGCGGCGCGGCGTCGGAACCGCGCAGGCTCAGGCGCTGGCTGGCATTCCATTGCCGCGTCTGGCTGTCACGGTTGGTCCAGTAGCCGCCGGTGGTGACCCGCACGCCTTCCACGGCACGGGCCCTGGTCAGCGCGGCCTCCGCCAGGCGGTTCACCTGCGCCTGCACGGCGGCGGCATCGGGCCCGCGCGCCTCGGCGCGCAGGTCGGCCCGCACCTCATCCGGCGCGCGCGTCACCTCGCCGGTCTCGGAGAGGCGCAGCACCGTCGTGGGCAGCGCGGCCGGCTCGGGCAGCGCGTCCGGCGG
>JAQGHX010000004.1 GCA_028288745.1 Roseomonas sp.
GCAGGCGCGCGTCGCCCCACGGCGCCCCCGCCTGCCACCACATCGCGCCGGCAACGGCGGCCAGACCCGTCAACCCGCCCAGCGCCAAGCCCATCCGCATGCGATCGGTCATGACTGCGACCATTACCCTTCAGGATCGTCGACAATGCTGCGCCGGAGGGGGGCTCGGCAAGCGTGGCGGCACGATCCATGCTTTCATGCCGTGAATCGCCCTAACTCTGTGGCCTTTAACCCCTGTGACCCTAACCCTGTGGCCCTAACCCTGTGGCAAGGATGTCGCCCATGTCCTCTCCGATGCGGCGCGTGCGAATCTGGGACCCCTGGGTCCGGCTGGTGCATTGGGGGCTGGTGGTGCTGCTCGGGCTGTCCTGGTGGTCGGTGGAAACCGGGCGGATGGAGCTGCACATGACCAGCGGCTACCTGACCCTGACGCTGGTGGTCTTCCGCATCGGCTGGGGCATCTGGGGGTCGGATACCGCGCGCTTCACCCGCTTCCTGCGCTCGCCGCTGGCGGCCCTGGCGCATCTGCGCCACATCGCGCGGCGGGAAGCGGATACCGAGCTGGGCCACAATGCCGCCGGCGGCTGGATGGTGCTGGTGCTGCTGGCCGTGCTGCTGCTGCAGGCCGGCACCGGCCTCTTCGCGGATGACCAGGTGCTGGCGCGCGGCCCCCTGGCCGGCTTCGTCTCGGGCGAGACCAGCGACTTCGCCACCTTCATCCATGTCCGCAACTTCAACGTCATTCTGGCCGCCGCCGGGCTGCATGTGCTGGCGGTGCTGGCCTACCTGGCGGTCAAGCGGCAGAACCTGGTGCGGCCGATGCTGACGGGGGTGAAGTGGCTTCCCGCCACCCTCGCCGCCCGGGCGCCCCGCATGGCGCCGCACTGGCTGGCGGCATCGTGGCTGGCGGTGGTAGCGGTGGCCGTCTGGGGCCTCTCGCGCCTCGGCTGAGGCCCCTTTCCCGCCTTCCGGCGCGTGGCACTCAGCGCGCGCGGTAGTTGCGGTGGCAGCCGCCGCAGGAGGACGCGACCTCGCGGAAGGCGGCGGCCACGGCGGCGCCATCATCCGCCGTCGCGGCGGCGGCGATCTTCGTGGCGGCCTCGGTGGCGGTGGCGGCGGCGCGCTCGAACCCGGCGCGCTCGGACCATACCTCGGGGCGCGCCTTGCTCTCGGCCGTGCTGCCCGCGGGGAACAGAGCGGGCAACCCGGCGAAGAAGGCGCGCATCTCCTCGGCGCGCGGCGCCAGCGGGGCCGCCGGGCCGCTGGATTCCACCACGGCCTTCACCGCCTCCAGGTGGGCGCCCATGCGCTTCATGCCCTCCTTGCGCTGCGCCACAACATCGCCCTGCGCCTGGGCCACGCCCGCCCAGGGCACCGCCGCCAGGGCCACCAGCCCGGCGACCAGCCCGCATGCCAGGAAAAATCGCTTCATGCCGTAATTCTCTGTTCAATCTGCGCCGCCAGGGGATTGGGGGCCGCGACAGCCTGCCACGAACTGCACAGCACAAGCACTGCGTCATTTCGTGGCCTTGCCCACTTGCCGGCGGCCACGCAGGGGGATATACGCCGCGCCTGCCCAGCCGGAACGGCGGAGCGTAGCTCAGCCTGGTAGAGCACTGTGTTCGGGACGCAGGGGCCGGAGGTTCGAATCCTCTCGCTCCGACCAAATCGGTCCGGATGGGCAAAGCCCTGTCTCCTCACCCTCCGGGGTGCGGGGGCGGGGCTTTTTCATGGCCGCCACCGGCCGTTGCAGCCGGGGATCGATACGCTTCCCGTCGGGTTGCACGCTTCTTGCAGAGCTCCGGCTTACCAACGGGCGCGCTAAAGCGCCCGGCTGGAAGGAAACCTGCCCCGATGAAGCGATCCCTGGCGCTTGCCATCCCCTTTTGCCTCGGCGTCCTGGGCCTGACCGCTCTGGCGGCGCCTGCCGCGGCGCAGATGGAACTGGGCGAGAGCGGCCTGACCCTGACCGTGACCCCTGCGGTCAGCACCGACTACCTGTTCCGCGGCATCTCCCAGACCCGCAACCGCCCGGCGGTGCAGGGCACAATAGACCTGCAGCATGACAGCGGAGTCTATATCGGCGCCTTCGCCAGCAACGTGACCTTCCCCGGCAGCAATGCGCGGCAGGAGCTGGACCTGACGGCCGGCTACCGCTTCGCGCTGGGCGACGCCACCTTCGACCTGGGCGGCGTGTTCTACACCTATCCCGGCTATGACAAGCCGGGCGGCAGCTTCGACTACAACTATTTCGAGGCCATCGCGAAGGCGAGCTACACGATGGGGCAGGTGAAGCTGCTGGGCACCGCCGCCTATTCGCCGGATTTCTACTTCGAGAGCGGCGCGGCCTTCTACCTGGAAGGTGGCGCGGATATCTCGCTGCCGGCCGAGTTCACCCTCTCCGGCCGCTTCGGTCACCAGTGGATCGACCGTAACGCGCGTTACGGCGCGCCGGACTATTCCACCTGGTCGGTCTCGGCCTCGCGCGAGGTCGTGGCGGGCATCGTCCTGTCCGCCGGCTATTACGACACCGATCTGTCCAAGGCCGAGTGCTTCGCCGGCACCAAGCTGTGCGACGCGCGCGCCATGGTGACGCTCAGCCGCGCCTTCTGAACCGCGAGCCCTGTTGATGCGCAAGTCCGGCTGAACCGCCAGTCCTGCTGAACCGCAAGACCGGGGGCCCCTGCCCCCGGGTTCCGTCAGCGGCGGACACGCGCCGCCCACAAGATCAGCGCCCGCGTCGGGAAGGCCCAGGCGATGCCCGCGGCCACGTAGAACGGCACCTGCACCGCCCAGTGCAACTGCTGCACATAGTCCCCCAGCCAGAGCACGGCGCCGAGATACAGCAACAGGCCGATGAAGCCGATCAGCAGGGCAAGCGGGGTGCGCGACATGCCATGCGTCTTGCCAGCATCGCGCTGTTCCGCCAAGGGGCGGCGTCAACGCCCGCGACCTCCGCCCGCGACCTTCCCCCCGGCGCCAGCCTCCGCCGACGTCTGCGTTGCAGCGGCCGGCGCACCGGCCTAGTGTCCGCCCCCGCCCAGGAGCCCCCCCCGAGGAGGCGCTCCGCCGACCCGCCAGAGGACCACGGATGCCAGATCACGGCTCGACCCCTTCCCCGGATGCCTTCGACCTGAAGGCGCATATCCGCGGCGTGCCGGATTTCCCGAAGCCCGGCATCCTGTTCTACGACATCTGCACCCTGCTGCGGGACGGCCGCGCCTTTCGCGCCGCCGTCACGCAACTGGCGGAACTGGTGCGCCCCTACGGGCCCACGGCGCTGGCCGGCATCGAGAGCCGCGGCTTCGTGCTGGCGGCCCCGCTGGCGCTGGAACTGGGCCTGGGCTTCATCCTGCTGCGCAAGCCGAACAAGCTGCCCGGCGCCACGATCGGCTTTAACTATGCCCTGGAATACGGCACCGACCGGCTGGAGATCCAGGCCGACGCGGTGCGGAAGGGCGACCGCGTGGTGCTGCTGGACGACCTGCTGGCCACCGGCGGCACCATGGCCGCCGGCATCCATCTGCTGAAGGAAGCGGGCGCCGAGGTGCCGCTGTCGGCGGCGATGATCGAGCTCACATTCCTCAATGGCCGGGCCCGCCTGGACGCGCCTTTCCAGGCCCTCGTGTCCTACGATTCCTGACGCCGTGCGCAGCGGACGGGAAGCCTGCCGGACTTCGCGACAGATCAAGGTCGCGGCTGCCCAACATATGGGCAAAGTCGCGCCTTTCGAACCGCCCGCTGCCTGCCTTCATTCCGCCTTCGGACCGGTGCATGTCTCTTCCATGCCGGTTCCCCGCCGTGGATTGCCAGCCTTAGCCGCCGCGCTCGCCGTCACGCTGGCGCCGGGTGCGGCGCGCGCGCAGGCCCTGGCCGCCGATACCGCCACCCTGCTGCTGCCCGGCCCTGAAGGCGGCGCCGCCGCGCGCTGGGCCGCGCAGGTCGCGGCCGGGCTGGCGCGCGGCCTGCCGCACGCGGTCGCGCTGCATACCCTGCTGATCGGCGGGCCCGACGGTGTCACCGCCGCCAACCGCTTCGCCACCCTGGAAGGCGCCGAGGGCCGCGTGCTGCTGGTGCTGCCGGGCCAGGCCGCCCATGCCCGGCTGATCGGCGAAAGCAGGGCGCGCTACCCGATGGAAGGCTGGCTGCCGCTCTGCGCCTCCTGGCAGGGCGCGGTGCTGGCCGGGCGCGGGCCGATGCCGGCGCCCGATGCCGGCCGGCCGCTGCGGCTGGCGCTGCCCGGCCCCGATGCGCCGGAGGCCGCGGCCCTGCTGGCGCTGGACCTCGCGGGCCACCCCGCCATGCCGGTCTTCGGTCTCGCGGGATTGGCCGCCGAACAGGCCCTGGCGCGGGGCGGGGTGGATGCCATCGTCATCGCGGCCCCGGCACCGCTGCGGCAGGCGGCGCGCATCGGCGCCACCGCGTGGTGCGAGCTGGAAACCCCCGGCCGCCGCGACCAGCCCGAACTGCCCGTGCTGGCCGGTGCCGCCATCCAGGCCCGCCCGGCCCAGGTGGCCGCCGCCCAGGCCGGTTTCGCGGCGCTGCGGCTGCGGGCGGCGCTGGTGCTGCCGGCACTGACTTCGGCCGACCTGGTGGCGGTCTGGCGCCGCGCCGCGCTGCGCTGGCAGGAAGACGAGACCCGCGAATCGCCCGAGATCGCCGCCTCCCCCCTGGTGGGGGCCGAGGCCCGTACCGCGATGTCCGCCCTGTTCCCCGAGCCGGCGGCGGTGCTGGTCTACCGCGAATGGCTGCTGCGGCGGCTGTCCTGGCAGGCCGGCTAGGACGTAATCGCTTCAGGTGGAATCACCGACAGGCGTGAATCACACGACAAACCAATAGTTAAGACAGGCTCCGTTTTCGCGGGAGCTCACCATACCCGCCCTGGCACGTCGTTTCTTCGTGATTGCGGTGCTTCCACCTTCAGCGGTCATGCTCTGGCGCATCGCCGCCCCGCGTCGGCGGCCACGCGCGCCCCACATTTCCACGACCATCCCGGCCGGCCTATTCCGGTCTGTCGCGGCCATCGCGGCCACCTGACCGGATGCCGCGCCGGCGGCCGGGAATGGCTTGTTACCGTTGGCCGAACCCAATGGATGCAGGGCCCACCCGGCGGAAAGCAGGCGGGGGAGAGCCCTCCCCCGCTCCGTGTCAGGCTCCGTTCGCCACCGCCTCGGCCAGGGCGCGGCCGACATCCGCCGTGCTCGCCTGCCCGCCCAGGTCGCGGGTTCGCGGCCCCCCGCCGGCCAGCAGCGTCTCGATCGCGCGCAGGATGGCCGCGCCCGCCTCGCGCTCGCCCAGGTGCTCCAGCATCATGGCGCCGGACCAGATCTGGCCGATCGGGTTACAGATATGCTGGCCCGCGATGTCCGGCGCGCTGCCGTGCACCGGCTCGAACATGCTCGGGAACGCTTTTTCCGGGTTGATATTGGCCGAGGGCGCGATGCCGATGGAACCCGCCACCGCCGGCCCGAGGTCTGACAGGATATCGCCGAACAGGTTCGACCCCACCACCACGTCGAACCAGTCCGGATGCTGCACGAAATGCGCGCAGAGAATGTCGATGTGGAACTGGTCTGTGCTCACGCCAGGATAGGCCTTGGCCATTTCCGCGAAGCGCTCGTCCCAATAGGGCATTGTGAAGGTGATGCCGTTGGACTTGGTGGCGCTGGTCAGCTTCCGGCGCGGCCGGGTTTGTGCCAGTTCGAAGGCGTATTTCAGAACGCGGTCGACGCC
>JAQGHX010000010.1 GCA_028288745.1 Roseomonas sp.
ACCAATGAAAAAGGCGGGCCCTCACGGGCCCGCCTTTTTCATTGGAAAGAGAAGAAACTCAGCCGAAAGCCCAGCCACGGCCGGCGATCAGCGAGACCAGGAACAGCACCAGGAAGACGATGAAGAGGATCTTGGCGATGCCGCTGGCAGCGGAGGCGATGCCGCTGAAGCCGAGCACGCCGGCCACCAGCGCGATGACGAGGAAGATGAGGGTCCAGTAAAGCATGTCGGCGAATCCTTGGGGCGGTGGTCGTCGGGAAGGTCAGGCGCGGCCGTGGCGGAGGGACTGGCGGTGCAACGCATCGCGCAGGACGCCGTGGCGTTGCGGGATATGGCCGACAAGCTGGTTACGCTGATCCCGCCGCGTGGCGGCATCATCTGCCACCAGCCGGCCCCAGCGTTCTTTCATCATGCCGGAAATCTGCTTCAGGCTCCCGGCCATGCGATCCCGCGTCATCCGTTCTCTCCTGCTCCGCTCGGTCCCATTCGGTCGGACCGGTGGTCGCGATGCAGGAGGAACGTGGCGCCGGGCTCGCGGTTTCAACCGCCCAGCTTCAGCCGAGCGGAACGGTCGAGGACACCGCCTGATAAGTCGCGATGGCGAGGGCCAGCGGCTCGAACGGCTTGGAAATGACGAAGGCGGGCTCGACCTGCTCGGCCGTCAGCAGCCGCTCGGGGTAGGCGGTGACGAAGATCACCGGCACCTTCAACTGCAGCTGGATGCGGCCGACGGCGGTGATGCCGTCCCCGCCAGCGCCGAGATTGACATCCGCCAGGATCAGCCCCGGGCGCTTGGCGGCGGCCAGACGCACCGCCTGCGCCTCGGTCGCGGCGACGCCCACCACGCGGTGGCCGCAGGCTTCCACCAGCTGCCGCACATCCATGGCGATGATGGGCTCGTCCTCGATCACCAACACGTCGGTCGCGGCGGCGCTGCGCAGGGCGGTGCGGGCCTGCGCCAGCTCCGTCTCCGCCACCTCGGTCGTCATGCCGATGACGCTGGCGGCCTCGCTGACCGACAATTCCTCCAGCGCCGTCAGCAGCAACAACTGGCGGTGGCGGGCCCCGAGGGCGGCACCGACGCGGGGCGCCACCGGTGGCGGCGCCAGCCGCGTCACCCCGGCATACAGCGCCAGGCGGGCCGGCATCTCCGCCGGCAGGCCGCCGCGCAGCGCCGCCCCCACCAAAGCGTCGCCCGCGGCCTGGCTGCCGGTCAGTGCGCGGGCATAGCGTCGGGCGGGCGGCAGGCTGCGCAGCAGATCGGCCTGGGTGACGGCATTCATATCGGGGTCCTCACATCGGTACTGTGGTACGGCAAGCCCTTGGGGGGCGGGTCCGCGCTCGCTAAAAGGTCGGGCCAAGCATGATGACACATCCGCCCGACCCCATCCGCGCCGCCCTGCCCGCCCTGCTGCCGGACCTGCGCGCTTTCGCGCGCTTCCTGGCGCGCGACGCGGCGCTGGCCGATGACCTTGTACAAGAGGCGATGGTGCGCGCCTTGCGGGCGGAGGCGCAATGGGTTCCCGGCACCAGCGTGCGGGCGTGGCTGTTCCATATCCTGCGCAACGTCTTCCTGGAACAATTGCGCCGGCGCGGCACCGAGCGCCGAGCGCTGGAACGGATGCCCGAACCCGGCGGCAACGTCGTCCCGCAGGAGGAACACGGGGAGGTTAACGACCTCAGCCGCGCCTTGCAGGCCCTGCCGCTGGCGCAGCGGGAAGCGTTGATCCTGGTTGGCGCTCATGGCCTCTCGCATGAAGAGGCGGCGACCATCTGCGGCGTGCCGGTGGGCACCGTGAAGGCCCGGGTGGCTCGCGCCCGCATGGCCTTGTCCCGCAATTTTCCGCATCGCGCGGCGTGAGGAGTCGGCCCAGCGGCCATGGACCACGGGTTGGAAATGCCTGCGGGGCGTGACGGGTGTGAAGCGCGCATGAGTCCGTAGGTGCCAATGCGGCCCGGCAGGCTTTGGTTGCATGCGTTCAGGGAATATCTGCATTGCATATATTTGCTGTCAGCCATGCAACCGGGCGCTTCGCTGCGGCATTGGTCGGACATGCAAGGCGATCACAAGGATACACGTCACGTGAACACCTCCGAGACCGCAGAAGCAGTCACCACGGCTGTTACCGAAGGCCCGAGCTTTCACGACCAGCTCATCGCCCTGTTGCCGCGCCTGCGCGTTCAGGCCGTATCCATGACCCGCAACCGTGCCGATGCCGACGATCTGGTGCAGGCCGCCGTCAGCAACGCCCTGGCCGCGCAGAACAGTTTTACCCCCGGCACCAATTTCGGCGCCTGGATGTTCCGCATCCTGCGTAACCGCTTCCTCTCCGATATCCGCCGCCGCCGCGATACTTGCGACATGGACAGCGCCCCCGCCGAGGCGCTCGCCCGTCCCGCCGCGCAGGAAGACAGCCTCGCCCTGCGTGAGTTGCGCATGCGCCTGGCCGACCTGCCCGCTGACCACCGCAACGCGCTGATGCTGGTGACCGTTCAGGGCATGTCCTACGAGGAGGCCGCGGGCGTTATGAATTGCGCCGTCGGCACCGCCAAGTGCCGCGTCTTCCGCGCCCGCCGCCAGTTGGAAGCCTGGCTGACCGGCGATGAGCCGCAGGCGAAGCGCAATACGGCTCAGTCCCAGACTGGCGAGACGGGCCGCCGGAGTGCTACAAGCCGCAAGATCAGCAAGACGACCAGCGGGCAGGCGGCACACCTGGGAAGCTAATGGACGAACAGGCGGACAAGCGCATGTTGGGGGAGGAGGCCTCGGCCTCCAGCCACCCGAGGGATGGGCGTAGCCGTAAAGGCGCGCCCGATGCCGCCTTCGATCTTTGGCTGCAACGCGGCTTGCACGCCATGTACGATGACATCGCGCGAGAACCCATTCCGGAAGAACTGCTCCGGCTGATCGAGCAGGACCGACCTAAGTGAAGCCCCCGCCGGCGCCACCATCCTGGTGGGCGCCGCGGCAGGTGATCAGCAGCGTACGGGGCCGGATGCTGCTGCTGCTGATCGTGGCCAGCGTCCCTGTCATCGGCATTGCGGGTGCCAATGCCATCCTGGGCTACGAGGCTGAACGGGCCACCGGCCGCCGCAACGCGGCCATGCTGCGCGAGATCGCGGCTGAGCGCCATGGCGCCTCCGTCGCCGGCATGCGGGAAATGCTGGCGGGCATCGCCCATAGCCCAGCGCTGATGGAAGCCCCCCCCGAGCGTTGCGCCAGCGACCTTGCCATGCTGCTCGGCATCTACCGCGAGCGGTATTCCAATATCTGGATCATGGATGGCGGGGGCCGGCTGCTGTGCAGCGCCCTGCCCACGGACAGCATCGGCCAGAGCCTGGCAGAGCGGAATTTTTTCGCCCTGACGCAGGCGGAGGCTACGCGCCTCGCCGCGAATGCCGCCGATTCCGGCGATGGCTTCGTGCTCGACCACTTCAGCACCGGCATTTTCATCAACCGCCCCACCCTGACTGGTGCGGTGCCCCTGCTGCGTGACGGCAAGCTGGATCGCGTCGTGGCCGCCGGGCTGCTGATGGATGTCTTCATCCGCAGCGAGAGCCAGAGCCGCCGCGATACGCCCCAGAGGGTCTGGCTGGTGGACCGGGATGCCGTCCCGCTGCCGCTGACCCCCGCGCGGGCCGATGAACTGCCGGACGACGCGCTGCTGCGCCATTTGGTGTCGAAGCGCGAGGCCGGCGCGGTGGAAAGCCTGTCGCGCGGCGGGCAGGACTACGCCTACGCCATTTCGGCGCTGCAGCAGGACCTGAGGCTGATGGTGGGGCTGCCCACCAGCGACATCCGCAAATCCGCCAATGCCGTGCTGTTGCGCCGGGCGGGGGAACTGGCGGCATTCCTGCTGGCCTGTCTGATCGTTATCGTGGCCGGGGCCGATATCGCCATCGCCCGGCCGCTGCGTGCCCTGGCCCGGCGGGTGCGGGAATGGCGGCCCGGCGCCCCGTTCGGCGGCAAGCCCCTGCATGGCGAGCCGGAAGAGGTGCGCGGCCTGGAACTGGCCTTCACCGATGCCGCCATCGCCATCGCTGCCCGGGAGGAGGAACTGCGCGCGGCCCTGCGCCAGCGCGACCTGCTGATGGCCGAGATCCACCACCGGGTGAAGAACAACCTGCAGATCGTCGCCTCGCTGCTCAACCTGCAGGCCCGGCGGCTGCGCGACCCGGCGGCGAAGGCCGAGTTCGGCACCGCGCGCGACCGCGTGCAGGCGCTGGCGACGCTGCACCGCCACCTCTACACGAACCGCACCTTCGAGGCGATCGCGCTGCGCTCCTTCCTGGAGGAGCTGTGCCAGCAGCTGTTCAACGCCCTGGGCGAGATCCCCGGCCGCCGCATCAAGCTGGTGGTGGAGGCTGATGAACTGGAGATCGTCACCGACCAGGCCGTCTCGCTGGCACTGCTGGTGACCGAGGCGGTGACCAACAGCATCAAGCACGCCTTCCCCGGCCCCCATGGCGGCACCATCACCATCGCCGTGCAACTGGCCGACCGGCCGCCGGCGGAGGATGAGGAGGAAGGGCAGGATGTCATCCTCTCCATCCGCGACGACGGCCAGGGCATGGCCGAGGACGATGAGGGCAACGAGCGCGGCATCGGCATGACGCTGATCGAGGGTTTCGCGCAGCACCTGGGTGGCGAGATCGAGCGCCAACCCGCCGATGGCGGCGGCACCGAGTTGGCGGTGCGCTTTCCGCTGCGCCGCCGCGAGAGCGAGCTGGCCGGCCGCGCCATGGGGCCCGGCAGCACCACCTGAGCAGAGGACGGAGAAATCGCCGCCTTCAACGCCATCGCTCACGCTTTCCGCAACCTGCGGGCTTCGCACTGCGTTACCGGGCCGATTGGGTGAGGAGATCCCACGATGTTCAAGACTTCCCTGCAGCTTCTGGCCGCTCTTGCCGTTCTGCTTCCGCTGGCGGCCTGCAACGAGGGCCCGGCCGAGCGTGCCGGCCGCAGCCTCGACAATGCGGGCTCCGCCATCCGGGACGCAGTGGACCCGCCCAGCGGCCCCATCGAGCGCGCCGGCCGCAGCATCGACCGCGCCACTCGCTGACCCGTGGCCGCCCCTCGTCCGGGGCTGGAACCGGCTGCGTCCCCACGCCAGCTTAAACTGGCCTGCTTTCCCTGACCGCACCTCCACAGGAGACACGACATGGCTTCGAATCCGACCCAGGGCATCGACATGGAACCCGTCGAAGAACGCATCGCCGATCTTCGCCGCAAGGTTGAGAGCCTTATGGAAGAGCGGGTGACCCCCGCCATCGGCCGCGCCGCCGGTCGGGCGCAGGACCTGGCCGGCAGGGCCCAGGACATGGCGCATGACTTCGCCGGCCAGGTGTCCAGCACCGCCCAGAAGGAAGCCGACACCGTCGCCTCCCTGGTGAAGGAGCGTCCCTTCACCTCCATCGCCCTGGCCGCCGGCATCGGGTACGTCCTCGCCCGCCTGCTGGGGCGCTGACCATGCGCGCGCTCCGCCTCGCTTCCGTCGCTTTCGAGGCGGAGCGCGCCAGGCTGGGCCTTCGGGTCCAGCGGGAGATCCGCCGCGTCATCCTGCTCACGACCGCGGGCGTGATGGTGGCGGCGGCCTTCGCGATGCTGCACGTGATCGCCTGGATCGCCCTTGGCCCCGCCCTGGCGCCGCTCTGGCGGGCCATCGCGATCTTCGGCTTCGACATCGTCATCGCCGGGCTGCTGACCATGGTCGCCATGCGCAACCGCCCCAGCCGCGCGGAGCTTGAGGCGCTGTCCATCCGCCGCACGGCGCTGGTCGAGGCCCGCAACGGCATCGGCATCAGCATCATCCCGCTACTGTTCGGCCTGCTGCGAAACCGGCGCCGCCGCAACCGGCGCTGAGCCACCGGCCCCGCAACACCACACCGTCATTGGCGGGCGGCGTGGCGCGGCACAGGTCTTCGGCCGGGCTCTGATCTCTCGCGGCCCGGCGCCACCGCTGCTACAGCGCCCCCTATGCCCGAGCTTCCCGAAGTCGAGACCGTCATGCGCGGCCTCGCGTCCGTCCTGCGGGGCCAGACCATCCTGCGCGCCGAAACGCGGCGGGATGGCATGCGCTGGCCTTTCCCCGCCGGCCTTGCCGCCATCCTGACGGGGGCGCGGGTCGAGGGCTTCCGCCGCCGTGGCAAATACATGCTGATGCGCCTGTCCAACGGCCAATCGGTGCTGATCCATCTCGGCATGTCCGGCCGCATGGTCGCCCGTCCGCGCGGCGCCAATACCCCGCCCCCCCTCCATGAGCACCTGATGCTGGAAACGGCGGATGGCACACATGTCGGCTTCGTCGACCCGCGCCGCTTCGGCAGCGTCGACCTGGTGCCCACGGCGCTGGAGGACCAGCACCGCCTGCTGGCCGCCATGGGGCCCGAGCCGCTGGAGGACAGCTTCACCCCGGCGGTGCTTGGCGCGGCCCTGGCCGGCAAGCAGACCCCGGCCAAGTCGGCGCTGCTGGACCAGGGCGTGGTGGCGGGGCTCGGCAATATCTATGTGGCGGAGGCGCTGTTCCGCGCCGGCATCTCCCCCCGCCGCCTCGCCGGCACCCTGCCGGGGGCGCGGGCGGAACGGCTGGTGCCGGCCATCAAGGCGGTGCTGACCGATGCGATCGAGGCCGGCGGCTCTTCGCTGCGTGACTATGTGCAGGCGGATGGCGAACTGGGCCATTTCCAGGACCGCTTCAGCGTCTATGACCGCGAGGGCGAGCCCTGCCCGCTCTGCCCGGGCGCGCCGGGCTGCGGTGGCGTGTCGCGGATCGTGCAATCCGGCCGCAGCACCTTTTTCTGCGCGCGCACCCAGCGCTGAGGGCCAGGCCGCCGCGCCATGGCCGGCGAAAGCCCATCCACCGCCCCTGCCCCTGAGCGCGGCTGGCCTACACAGAGAACATGTGGCCTGAAGGCCCCATCATGGGCCAGGCCATCCGCCGTGGCGGGGCGCGCCTGCCGCGGATGCCGGCCGCCGATGCCCGGCCTCGCGGCGGCAGGGGCCGCAATGCCCCGCCCGGGCCCGGCAGCGCGTGGCGGCAAACCACCTCGACAGCCGTGGCCCGGCATCGGACAAGGAGTGGAACGTGAGGGAGACGCCGCATGAGCGCCTATGAGATGATCCTGACCGAGACCCAGGGCCGCGCCGGGGTGATCCGGCTGAACCGCCCCAAGGCGCTGAACGCGCTCTGCGACCAGTTGATGGACGAGCTGGCCCAGGCCCTGCGCGCCTTCGATGCCGACCCCGCGATCGCCGCCATCGTGCTGACGGGCAGCGAGAAGGCCTTCGCCGCCGGGGCGGATGTGCGGGAGATGCAGCCACGCACCTGGCCCGCCACCCACCGCCATGACTTCATCGCGCCCTGGGAAGCCGTGCTGGGGGTGCAGAAGCCCGTCATCGCGGCCGTGGCGGGCTTCGCGCTGGGCGGCGGGTGCGAGGTCGCGATGATGTGCGATATCCTGCTGGCGGCCGACACGGCGAAATTCGGCCAGCCGGAGATCAAGCTCGGCATCCTGCCCGGCGCCGGCGGCAGCCAGCGGCTGACGCGGGCCATCGGCAAGTCCAAGGCCATGGAAATGGTGCTGACCGGCCGCATGATGGACGCGGCCGAGGCCGAGCGCACCGGGCTGGTGGCCCGCGTGGTGCCGGCGGCCGAGCTGGTGGCCGAGGCGGTGGCGCTGGCGCAGAAAATCGGCGAGCTTTCGGCGCCCGCCGTGGCGATGGCGAAGGAGGCGGTGAACGCGGCCTTCGAGCTGCCGCTGCGCGAGGGCCTGCGACTGGAGCGGCGGCTGTTCCTCTCCCTGTTCGGCACCGAGGACCAGCGGGAAGGCATGGCGGCCTTCAATGAGAAGCGGAAAGCGAACTTCAGTCAGGGATAGGATGTGCGACGCGCATTGACTCTTATCCCCAGGCACGGGTAGAAACCGCGCCTTCCCGTGGCGGGCTGAACGGCCCGCGCGTACCTTAGAAACAGACGACTGGTTCGAACACACGCCATGGCGAATACCGCTTCAGCGCGCAAGCGCATCCGGCAGAATGCTACCCGCAACGAGCGCCACCGCGCCCGCCGCAGCCGCGTTGGCACCTTCCTGATTAAGGTCGAGAAGGCCATTTTGGGCGGTGACAAGACGGTGGCCCAGGCCGCCTTCAAGGACGCGCAGCCTGAGCTGCAGCGCGCCGCGACCAAGGGCGTGATGCACTCCAACACCATCGCCCGCAAGCTGTCGCGCCTCTCCGCGCGCATCAAGGCGCTGGCGGCCTCCGCCCAGGGCTGAGGCCGTGTGGCCAGCCTTGCGGGGCTTCCCGCAGGGTTGACCATAGGGGCACCCGTTCAGGCAATATTCCCGTTGCGCCGAGAAGCCGGCGGGAATAGCCTCCAAGAACAGGCGCCCTTTTCTATAGTTCCGTTTGCATCGTTGCCGTTCCTTGTTCCTCTGATGGGTTTATTCTTGACCTGTCAATGAATCGTGGGCGACGCGACTGCGGTTATTCTTGGTTTTCCAGAGAATCACCGCCTCACTCCCTATTCAGTTCCATCTCAGGAACTGAATGGAGGAGGATGCCGCGTGCCCCAACCGGCGGGCCGCGCCGGGCTGCTCATGGATCAAAGGATGGCAGGTGCTACGCATGGAGAATGAACTCGGCATGCCGTCCCAGCCCGCACAGGATCTGATGGGCCGTGACGCCAGGGGTCTGGACCCGGTGGCCGAGGTCTGGGCGCGGATCCGCGGCCGCCTGCGCGAGGATGTGGGCGAGGTCGAGTACCGTAGCTGGCTGCGCCAGATGACGCTCTCCGCCATCGATGGCGAGGAAGTCGTCATCCTGCTGCCCACGCGCTTCCTGCGCGACTGGGTCCGCAGCCATTATGGCGACCGCCTGCGCAACCTGTGGCAGGCCGAGCACCCGGCCGTGCGCCGCGTCGATATCCGTGTGGCCACCGAGGCCCGCCTGCCGGAGCCCGGCGTGGGGCACCAGGAGGCGCAGCCCCCGCGCGCCGGCGGCCTGGCCGAGTCCCTCGCCTCGCCCGCCCGACCGACCGAGCCTCAGCGCGCGGATACCGCCCGCCCCGAGCCGCGCGCCGCCGATGCGCGCCAGAACGACTGGTCCGCCAAGCTGGACGCGCGCTTCACCTTCGACAGCTTCGTCGTCGGCAAGCCCAATGAATTCGCCCATGCCTGCGCCCGCCGCGTGGCCGAGAAGCCGGCGAGCCCGGGCTTCAACCCGCTGTTCCTCTATGGCGGCGTCGGCCTCGGCAAGACCCACCTGATGCACGCCATCGCCTGGGCCATCCAGAACCACGAGGGCGTCGAGCGGCATGTGACCTACATGAGCGCCGAGACCTTCATGTACCGGTTCATCAACGCGCTGCGGAACCAGTCCACCATGCAGTTCAAGGAGAGCCTGCGCTCCGTGGACGTGCTGATGATCGACGACCTGCAGTTCCTGATCGGCAAGGACAACACGCAGGAAGAATTCTTCCATACGTTCAACGCGCTGGTCGATGCCGGCAAGCAGATCGTGGTCTCCGCCGACAAGTCGCCCTCCGACCTGTCCGGCCTGGAGGACCGCCTGCGCACGCGCCTCGGCTGCGGCATGGTGGCCGATATCCATGCCACCACCTATGAGCTGCGGATCTCCATCCTCCAGGCCAAGGCGCAGACCTCCGAGGTCGACGTGCCGCCGCGGGTGCTGGAATTCCTGGCGCACAAGATCACCAGCAACGTGCGCGAGCTGGAAGGGGCACTGAACCGCCTCATCGCCCATGCCAACCTGTTCGGCCGGCCGATCACGCTGGAATCGGCGCAGGAAGTGCTGCACGACATCCTGCGTGCCCATGACCGCCGGGTGACCATCGAGGAAATCCAGCGCAAGGTCGCCGAGCACTACAATATCCGCCTCACCGACATGTCCTCCGCCCGCCGTGCCCGCAACGTGGCGCGGCCCCGGCAGGTGGCCATGTACCTGGCCAAGCAGCTCACCTCCCGCTCCCTGCCCGAGATCGGCCGGCGCTTCGGCAACCGCGACCACACCACGGTCATGCATGCCGTCTCCCGCATCGCCGAGCTGATGCAGGCGGACGTGTCCTTCGCCGAGGATGTGGAATTGCTGCGGCGGATGCTGGAAACCTGATACGCTGAAGCTGCCCTTCCCCCGGGGCGACCGACAGACAACACCGCTGGCGTCCCCCCGCGCCCGCGCATAAGGCAGGTTGGCCCATGAGGCTCGGCAAGGCGCGGGGTTCCGGCGGGGGCGGCGGCCGTCTGGCATGCCTGATGTTGCTGCTGCTGCTGGCCGCCTGTGGCGGAGGCGGCGCCACAGGCGGCGGAGCGGGCGGCTTCATGTGGTGCGTGCCCTATGCCCGCGCCGAATCCGGCATCCAGCTCAGCGGCGATGCCTGGGAATGGTGGAACGCCGCCGACGGCCGCTATGAGCGCGGCGCCACCCCGCGCATCGGCAGCGTGATGACGCTGAGCCGCACCTCCCGCCTGCGGGACGGGCATCTCTCCGTGGTCAGCCGCGTCGTCTCGGCGCGCGAAATCCGGGTGGACCATGCCAATTGGGCCAGCGGCGCCGCCAAGGGCCGCATCGCGCTGGACCAGCCGGTGGTCGATGTCTCGGCCCGCAACGACTGGTCGCTGGTGCGGGTCTGGTACCCGCCGGTCAGCGGCTATGGCGCGACCCAGTACCCGGTTTCCGGCTTCATCCACCGCCGCGCGCTGATGGCGGGGCGGTAGCGCCGAGGCGGCACTGGACGCTGCCGCCCCGCCATGCTCAATCGCCGCCGAAGCAGGCCGCCAAGGGCCCGAGCGGAGGAGATGACGAATGCTGCCACGTCGCACGCTGCTGGCCCTCGGGGCCGCCTGGCCGGGCGCCGCCCTGGCACAGGGGGCCGATAGTGCCGCCCGATGGCCCGACCGCCCGGTGCGCATCGTGGTGCCCTACCCCGCCGGCTCCACGCCCGATATCGTGGCCCGCACGGTGGCGCAGCACCTGTCCGTGGCCTTCGGCCAGCCCTTCGTGGCCGATAACCGCGCCGGCGCCGGCGGCAACCTGGGCACCGACGCGGTGGCCAAGGCGACCGACGGCCTGACCATCGGCGTCTCCATCAACGGGCCGCTCTCCACCGCCCCGGCGCTCTATCCCAACCTGCCCTACAACCCGGTGCGCGACCTCGCGCCGGTCTCGCTGCTGGTGCGGGCGGGGCAGGTGCTGGTGGTGCATCCCTCGCTTCCGGTGCGGACGGTGGCCGAGTTCATCGCCTATGCCAAGGCCAACCCCAATGCACTGACCTATGGCTCGGTCGGGCCGGGCTCGGGCGGGCATCTGGCGATGGAGGACCTGAAGGCCCGCGGCGGCTTCCAGGCCGAGCACGTGCCCTATCGCGGCTTCCCGCAGGCGACGTTGGACCTTGTGGCCGGGCGCATCAACGCCATGATCCTGACCGCCGCCGGTATCCTGCCGCAGGTCCGCGAGCGCCAGGTGAACGCCCTGGCCGTGACGGCCGAGGCCCGCCTGCCGCAATTGGCCGAAGTGCCGACGCTGGAGGAATCCGGTTTCTCGGGCGCTGCCTCCTATGCCTGGGTGGGCATGATCGCCCCCGCCGGCACGCCGCAGGCGCGGGTGGAAGCCCTGGCGCGGGAGGCGCATGTGGCGCTGACCACCGGGCAGGCGAAGCAGACCATGGCGACCCTCGGCTTCGAGGTCGTGACCAGTTCCCCCGCCGATTTCACCACCTTCATCGCCAGCGAAACCATGCGGTGGGGCGGGTTGATCGAGCGCCTGGGCATTCGCGCCGAATAATTCCCGCCATGCTGAAGCCGGAGGCCGGATTCACACCGACCCAGGGCTTTTTTTCTTCAGGCCTCCGTTTTTTTCGCCGGGCGCCAGCACTCCTGGCGGGGTGCGGAGAGCGGCGGGTTTCCATTGGATTCCCGCCCGGCCCTGGCGGGAAGCGGCCTTCCGGCCCGTGGCGGCGGCCCCCGCCGCGGCAAGAAGCTTTCAGCACCGGTTGTTTCCGGGTTAATTCGGGGCCATCTGCCTGTTTGCACGGATGGCGCCGGGCCATTAATGTCGTCTCCGTAGCACGAATGCGCGGGCGGGCCGGGGGGGAAAGAGCCCCTTCGCCCCAGACCGCCCAACTGGATCGAGGCTTGGCGATGGGTTCCTTCAGCATTTGGCACTGGATGGTCGTGCTGCTCGTTGTCCTGCTGCTGTTTGGCAGCGGCAAGATCAGCGGCCTCATGGGTGACTTCGCGAAGGGCATCAAGTCCTTCAAGAACAACATGAAAGACGAGGAGGCCGATGCCTCGATGGCGGCCGAGGCGAATCCGCCCTCCGCCACCGGCAATATCTCGGGTCCGGCCACCGTGCCGCCGACCCAGGCCGCGCCGCAGCACACGACCAACCGCCCCGCCGCCTGAGCGGGTCCGCGCGGGGCGGCGCCCCGCGCGTTCGCAGGCCCTGCTCAGGGCCGGCTTCAAGGTCCTGTCACTGGTCCCGATGGCCAGGGGCTGCTAATGCCTGCCCGCGACGCCCCTGAGGCATGCCGCGGAGGCCTGACCTATGCAAATTATCCGGCAGACTGGGGATGCCATTCCCGCTGACATCGCCGACGTCATCGCGATGGCCGGCAGGCGGCTGGACCAGCGCAACTGGGTTCCCGCCACCGCTGGTAACATCTCCCTCCGCCTGCCGGATGGCCGCATGGCCATCACCCGCTCAGGCTTCCACAAGGGCCGGCTCTCCGCCGCGGCGCTGATGGTTGTCGGCCTGGACGGGCGGCCGGAACAGCCGGGCCTGCGCCCCTCGGCCGAGACGCTGCTCCATTGCGGCATCTATCGCCGGTTCCCGGAGGCAGGGGCCGTGCTGCATGGCCATTCCATCGCCAATACCGTGCTCTCCCGCCGGGCTGGCGACACCATCTCCCTGGCCGGCTACGAGCTGCTGAAAGCCTTTCCCGGCCTCGCGACGCATGAGGCGGCGGTGGCCCTGCCGGTCTTCGACAACGACCAGGACATCGCCCGGCTGCAGACCCGGGTAGAGGCTCGCTGGAACGTCATGGCCGGCACTCCGGCGGAGATTCCGCCGGGCTATTCGCTGCGGGGCCACGGGGTCTATGTATGGGGTCCCGACATGGAAACGGCGCTCACCCGGATGGAGGCGCTGGAATTCATGTTGGATTGCCACCTGCAAGAAACATCATACGAGAGGAGGACGGCATGAGCCTTCTGACAGTCCGCGACGCCGCCAGCGGCGCCAAAATGCTGGCCACGTCGGACGCGGCCGAGATTTCGGCCGCGCTGGCCCCCCTGAACGTGCGGTTCGAGCGCTGGCCGGTCGCCGCCATTCCGGCGGGCGCCGAGGCCGATGTGGTGCTGGCCGCCTACCGCCCGCAGCTGGATGCCTTCATGGCCGGCACCGGCGCCGGTACGGCCGATGTCATCAAGCTGTCGCCCGACCACCCGCAGAAGGATGCCATGCGGGCCAAGTTCCTGTCCGAGCACACCCATACCGAGGACGAAGTGCGCTTCTTCCATGAGGGTGCCGGCAATTTCGTCATGCATGTGAACGGCCTGGTCTATGACGCCCATTGCACCCAGGGCGACCTGATCAGCGTGCCGGCCAATGTGCAGCACTGGTTCGACGCGGGCACCGAGCCTTCCTTCACGGTGCTGCGCATCTTTACCGACACGACGGGCTGGACGCCGCACTATACCGGTACCGACATGTCCGAGCGCTTCCCGGCCGTGGTCGGCTAAGGCGGACCGCCTTGGCCCCCATCGCCGCCATCCTCACCGATATCGAGGGCACCACCAGCGCCATCGCCTTCGTGAAGGAAACATTGTTTCCCTTCGCGGAGGCGGCGCTTGACGGGTTTCTGGCCACCCATGGCCAGCAGCCTGAGGTGGCCGCCTGCTTAGCGGAGGCGAAGCGCCTGGCCGGGCCTGGCGAGGATGCCCCCGCCGCTCTGCGCCGCTGGATGCGGGAAGACGCCAAGGTCACGCCCCTGAAGGCGCTGCAGGGCATGATCTGGCGCCAGGGCTACCTGGATGGCCGCATCGACGGCCATCTCTGGCCGGATGTCGCGCCCTGCCTGCGCGCCTGGGCGCGAGCCGGCATCGGGCTGCATGTCTATTCCTCGGGCTCGGTCGCGGCGCAGAAGCTGCTGTTCGGCCATTCCCAGGCCGGCGACCTGGCCCCGCTGTTCAGCGGCTTCTTCGATACCGGCGTGGGCAGCAAGCGGGAGGCGGCGAGCTATGCCGCCATCGCGCGCGGCCTGCACCTGCCGCCGGGCGAGGTGCTGTTCCTCTCCGACGTGGCGGAGGAACTGGACGCGGCGGCGACGGCGGGGTTCCTGACCTGCCAGCTTGTGCGGCCCGCCGACGGCACCCGGCCCTGCCCCCGCCACCGCCAGGCGGCGGATTTCCAGTCCGTCGCGGCGCAGTTCGGCCTGCCCGCCCCGCATATCGCCGGCGGGGTTGCCGCGTGACACGCACAGCGGACCGGCGCTAGAAAGCCCCCGCCCGCAACCTCCTGCCGGGAGCGCCCCTCGCATGATGACCACCTACACCGTGGCGGACGGGCGCCCTGTCATGCGCGAAGGGGTGCAGCCGGCCGAGGTGCTGCGCGCCGCCGTCTGGATCGACCTCCTCACCCCCTCGCGGGAGGAGGAGCGCGCGGTGCAGGATGCGCTGCAACTGGAGATCCCGACCCGCGAGGAAATGCAGGAAATCGAAAGCTCCTCCCGCCTCTACCGCGAGGGTGAGGCGCTGTTCCTGACAGCCAACTTCCTCCACGGCGCCGACGAGGGCGAATACGGCTCCGCCGCCATCACCTTCGTCCATTCCGGCGCCACGCTCATCACCGTGCGCTACGTCACGCCCAAGGCCTTCGCCTCCTTCGCGCAGCGGGCGCGGCGCTCGCCGGGCCTGCTGGCCAGCGCCGACGCCGTCATGCTGCACCTGTTCGAGCAGGTGGTGGACCGCCTGGCCGATATCCTGGAGCGCATCGGCGCCGACATGGACCGCGCCAGCCAATC
The DNA here is from genome assembly GCA_028288745.1 of Roseomonas sp. GTDB lineage: Bacteria > Pseudomonadota > Alphaproteobacteria > Acetobacterales > Acetobacteraceae > Pseudoroseomonas. The sequence goes on from JAQGHX010000010.1 coordinate 15,039, forward strand.
AGCCTTCCGCACGGCCCGCGGCACGACCAAAAAGAAGGCCAATGCCCGCGACGCCGACCTGAAGGAGGTGCTGATCGCCCTCGGCCAGGTGGGCGAGGTGACCAGCCGGGCGCGCGAAACGCTGCTCGGCCTCACGCGCATCCTGACCTTCATCAATGCCGAGAAGGCGCAGGCGGTGCGCAAGGAGAACAAGGCGATCATCAAGGTGCTGGAGCGCGACGTGCGCTCGCTGGTGGAACACGCGAATTTCCTGAGCAGCAAGGCCAACTTCCTGCTCGACGCCGTGCTGGGCATCATCAACATCGACCAGAACGGCATCATCAAGACCTTTACGGTCGCCAGCGTGGCGCTGATGCCGCCGACCCTGGTGGCCAGCATCTACGGCATGAACTTCACCAACATGCCGGAACTGCAATTGTCCCTGGGCTATCCACTGGCGCTGCTGCTGATGATCGGCAGCGCGCTGCTGCCGATCCTCTATTTCAAGCGCAAGGGCTGGCTCTAGAGCAGGCTCCGCTCGCAGGGGCTCACTACACCTGCTCCAGCATGTTGTTTCTTCGCGTGATTCACGCTTTTGGGTGATTCCACCTGAAGCGGTCACCCTCTAGACCGCACCGGCACCTGGGCGCCGGCCAGGTTGCCCGCACCCATCATGATGCGGGCGTTCGACTGGTGGCGGACAGGATATTCAGGTCCATTCGCCACCTTCAACCATGACAGCGCGGCGGCAGCCAGGCTGGAACATGCCTTCGCGCCAACCTGATGCGGGGCCGTTTCATCATGGCCCTGGAAGTACCGCAGCGGAAGCCGTGCCGCAGCTGGGGGCCACCCGCGGCGGGTTCCCGCACGGCCCCGCATCCACCTGTCTTGACAGGGCGGCCCCGCCGGTCCTGCCTGCGTGTATGCCGTCCATCCCGCTCGAGACCCTCGTCGACCCCGTGGCGCCCCCGGGGCGGAATGCCAGCCGCTCGTTCGGCGTGCCGGTGCCGGACGAGCCGCCGCCCGCCAGCCTCGCCGGTTTCTACTGGTATTTCATCCGCCAGGCGCGGCTGCTCTTCGCGCTGCTGTTCGTCGCGGGGCTCGCAGTGGCGCTGCTGGATGCGCTGATTCCCATCTTCATCGGGCGCGTGGTCGGGCTGCTGACCGACCGCGTGCCGGGGCACCTGTTCGCCGAGGCCTGGGCGCCGCTGCTGGGCATGGCGGCGGTGCTGCTGATCTGCCGGCCGCTGGCCATCTTCACGCAGAACGCCATCGGCCAGCAGAGCATCAACGCCACCGTCACCAGCATGATCCGCTGGCAGAGCCACTGGCACGTGGTGCGGCAGGGCTGGGCCTTCTTTCAGGAGGATTTCGCGGGGCGCATCGCCACCCGCGTCATGCAGGCGGGGCCGGCGCTGCGCGAGAGCGTGGTGCAGTCGGTCAATGCCATCTGGTACATCCTGGTCTATGGCGCCGGCGCCATCGCCTACCTGGCCACGGCCGACTGGTGGCTGACAACGCCCATCCTGCTGTGGTTCGCGGCCTATGCCGCCCTGCTGCGCTTCATCGTGCCACGGCTGCGCGAGCGGTCGCGCGCCGCCAGCGAGCAGCGCAGCCTGCTGACGGGGCGCATCGTCGACAGCTATACCAATATCCTGACGCTGAAGCTTTTCGCCAAGGCGGACCAGGAGGACGCCTTCGTGCGCGAGGGCATCCTGGGCCTGACGGCGGCCTTCCAGCGGCAGATGCGGCTGATCACGCTGAACAGCCTGCTGCTCTCCAGCCTGAACGCGCTGATGCTGACGGGCATGGCGGCGGTGGCGCTGACCTTGTGGAACCAGGGGCGGATCCCGCTGGGCACGGTGGCCGCGGCGCTGCCGATGGCGTGGCAGATCGCCAATATCTCCGGCTGGGTCGCCTTCAACGTCGCCTCCATCTTCGAGAATATCGGCGTGGTGCAGGAAGCCACCGGCAGCATCGCCGTGCCCCCCACCGCGCCGGACCCGGCGGGGGCGAAGCCGCTGGCGGTGCCGCGCGGTGCCATCGTGTTCGATCGGGTGCGCTTCGGCTACGGCCAGCCGCGCGGCGTGCTGGACGGCTTCGACCTGCGCGTGGCGCCCGGCGAGCGGGTGGGCCTCGTCGGCCATTCCGGCGCCGGCAAGACCACGGCGGTGAACCTGCTGCTGCGCTTTTTCTCGCCCGAGGCCGGGCGCATTCTGGTGGACGGCCAGGATATCGCGGCCGTGACGCAGGAGAGCCTGCGCGGCGCCATCGGCATGGTGACGCAGGACACCGCGCTGCTGCACCGTTCCATCCGCGCCAATATCGCCTATGGGCGCCCCGATGCGTCGCAGGCCGAGATCGAGCAGGCGGCCCGCGACGCCGAGGCCGAGGCGTTCATCCACGACCTTTCCGACTGGCGCGGCCGCACCGGCTATGACGCCCATGTGGGCGAGCGCGGGGTGAAGCTGTCCGGCGGACAGCGGCAGCGCATCGCGATCGCGCGGGTGCTGCTGAAGAACGCCCCCATCCTGGTGCTGGACGAAGCCACCAGCGCGCTGGATTCAGAGGTCGAGGCCGCCATCCAGCAGAGCCTGGACCGGCTGATGGCGGGCAAGACGGTCATCGCCATCGCGCACCGCCTCTCCACGCTGGCCAGCATGGACCGGCTGGTGGTGCTGGAGCACGGCCATGTGGTGGAACAGGGCACCCATGCGGAACTGCTGGAGAACGAGGGCCCTTACGCCCGGCTGTGGCAGCGCCAGTCCGGCGGCTTCATCGGCGCTTGACCGCCCGCCCGCCCGACCCGAACCTGGGACACCGCCTGAGGAGCCTGCCCGCATGAGCACCACCCACAACCTTCCGGCCAACCCGGAGACCGTCCGCTTCGGCGCCTTCGATGCCAGTTTCGCGCCGGTCCTGACGGTCGCGTCCGGCGACCTGGTGGTGATGCAATGCGTCTCCGGCCCCGCCGACATCATGCCACCGCCAGAGAGCGGCATGACGGTGCCGCCGGAGCTGGCCGCCATCCATGCCGCCGGGGTGCCGCGCCTGGGCCCGCACCTGGTCACCGGCCCGGTGGCCGTGGCCGGCGCCGAGCCCGGCGACGCGCTGCGCGTGGATATCGAGAAGGTCGAGCTGGGCGCCGACTGGGGCTACAATCATTTCCGCCCGCTGGTCGGCACGCTGCCGGAGGATTTCCCCTACCGCCGGCTGCTGCATATCCCGGTGGACCGCGCCGCCAAGACCTGCCGCCTGCCTTTTGGCCCGAATGGCGGCCTGACGCTGCCACTCTCGCCCTTCTTCGGCGTCATGGGCGTGGCACCGCCGATGGAATGGGGCCAGATCTCGACCAAGGAGCCGCGCGCCCATGGCGGCAACCTGGACAACAAGGAACTGGTGGCGGGCACCACGCTCTGGCTGCCGGTGCATGCGCCGGGCGGGCTGTTCAGCGCCGGCGACGGCCATGGCGTGCAGGGCGATGGCGAGGTCTGCGTCACCGCGCTGGAAATGTGCCTGACCGGCCATTTCCGCCTGACGCTGCAGAAGGGCGGCGGCCGGCGCGACCCGGTGCTGCGCTTCCCGCGCGCCGAGACGCCGACCCACTACATCTCCATGGGCATCCATGAGGACCTGGACCTGGCGATGAAGCAGGCGCTGCGCGAGATGATCGCCTTCATCGTCGCGCGCGGCCATGTCTCGGCGGCCGATGCCTACCAGTTCTGCTCGCTGGCGGTGGATTTCCATGTGACGCAGACCGTGAACGGCGAGAAAGGCGTGCACGGGATGCTGCGCAAAGGCCTGCTGTTCTGACCGCATCCGGTGCGGGGGTTGCCCCCCCGCGCCGGGCGCCGGCTTCCGCCCCTGCTCGCGAACCGGCCCCGCTCCCGACTTCGTGGCCCTTGGCAGGGGGTTTTCCACAGCTTTCCGCATCCCCCCACCGCCACGCATCTTGTGCGCTTACCCCCACTGCAACTACCGTATCTGGTAGAAGGCAGGCGGGAGACGGCACCATGGATTGGACACCGGAGGCCATCGAAGCCCTACGGGGCTTCTGGAGCGAGGGTCATTCCACCGCCGAGATCGGCCGGCGCATGGGCATCTCGAAGAACGCGGTGGTGGGCAAGGCGCATCGCCTGAACCTGTCGGCCCGCCCCAGCCCGATCCGCCGTGACGCCGCCGCGCCGCAGGCCGTGACACCGCCGCACCCCGTCACAGTTGCCGCGCCCGCCGCCCAGCCAGAGGCCGTCCAGCCCGCCCAGGCCCAGCACGCAGCGGCCCAGTATGCGCCGGCCCAGCCCCCCGCGCCCGCCGCCCAGCCCATGTACGCCCTGCCCGCATCCGCCCAGCCGGCCGCCACCCTGCCCGCGGTGGCCGCGCCCGCCGCCCCGGCGCGCGTGCCTGCCCCTGCTGCTTCCCCGGCGCGCCCCGCCGTGCCGCTGGCCCGCAAGCCGACGCCCATTCCCTTGCCCAATGCCGTGGTGCGCCCCTTTCCGCGCAGCAGCAGCCGCACCTGCTGCTGGCCGATCGGCGAGCCGGGCACGCCCGGCTTTCGCTTCTGCACGACCGACGCCCTAGGCACCAAGCCTTACTGCGCCGAGCATGCGGCCCTCGCCTATGTGAAGGTGCGCGACCGGCGCGAGGACGCCGCCTGAAGCAGGGCAGCGCCCACTGACGGCGCGAAGAAAGGCCGGAACCCGCTGTCCCGGCCTTTTTCTTATCCCCGCCTTCCTCATCCCATCGGCGTCTCGCGCACCCCGATCAGGCGGCGCCGCACGCGGGCCGAGAGCCAATCGATCACGCCCACCGTCACCACCATCAGGATGATGATGAAGGCCACTTCGTCCCAGTGGCGCACCTTGATGCGCTCGGCGATCTGCAGGCCGATGCCGCCCGCGCCCACCACGCCCAGGATGGCGGCGGAGCGGGTGTTGCTCTCGAAGAAGTACAGCGCCTGTGCCAGCATGATCGGCATCACCTGCGGCAGCACGCCGTAGCGCAGCGCGTGCAGCCGGCTGCCGCCGGCGGCGATGACGCCCTCGCTCTGCCGCCGCTCGGCATTCTCGATCGCCTCGGCATAGAGCTTGGCCAGCACCGCCATGTCGCTGGTGAAAATGGCCAGCACGCCCGCCAGCGGCCCCAGCCCCACCGCCCGCACATAGGCCAGCGCCCAGATCAACTGGTCCACGCCACGCACGCCATCGAACAGCCGCCGCACCGAGAAGCGCAGCAGCGTGACGGTGATCACGTTGCGCGCCCCCATGAAGCCCAGCGGCACCGCCACGATGGCCGCCAGCACGGTGCCAAGGAAGGCCATGGCCACGCTCTCGGCCATGCCCTTGAGGATATCCATCCACAACTCGCCCGGGCTGGGCGGGATCATCAGCCGCACGATGACGGCGAGGCCCGACAGGCCGTTCCAGATGCGGGCGGGGGTGATGTCGAACCACCACAGCAGCGTGCCCAGCCAGAGCAGGAAGGCAGCGCCGCCCGCCCAGCGCAGCACGCGGGTGGCGCCGGTCGGGCCGAAGGCGCGCGGCAGGCGGGCCTGCCAGGCGGCGATGTCGGCAGGGGCGGCAGTCAGGACGGCGGAATTCAGGGGGGTATCGGGGTTGCGCATCACTGGCCCTCCGCCGCGCCGGTCACGCGGTGCCGCAGCTTTTCCGAGATCATGTCGATGACGAAGACGGCGAGGACGATCAGCACGACGATGGCGCTGATCTCCTCGTAGTAGTTGGAGGAGATCACCAGGTTCAGTTCCTGCCCGATGCCGCCGGCGCCGACGAAGCCGATGACGCTGGCGCCGCGCACGTTGATCTCGAAGCGCAGCAGCGCGTAGCTGATCAGGTTGGGCATCACCTGCGGCAGGATGGCGTAGCGGCAGGCCTGCGGCCAGTTGGCGCCCGAGGCCCGCAGCCCTTCCCAGGATTTCATCTCGGTATTCTCGATGACTTCCGCGAAGAGCTTGCCGAGCGCACCGGCCGTGTGGAAGAAAATCGCCAGGATGCCGGCCAGCGGGCCGATGCCGAAGGCCCAGACGAAGATCAGCGCGTAGACGATCTCCGGCACCGTGCGGGCCGCTTCCAGCCCGCGCCGCGTCAGGATGTTGGACCAGCGGGAATGCGCCAGGTTGCGCGCCGCCGGGAAGGCCAGCAGCAGCGCGACCGCGGCGCCTGCCAGCGTCGCCAGCGCCGCCATCTGGGAAGTCTGCAGCAGCAGCCAGGCCCAGTCGTCCAGCCGGTAGAACCAGAAGGCGATGCTGCCCTCGGTGCCGGTGCCCGCGAAAAGCGCGTCCCAGCGCAGCGAAGGCAGCAGCTTATAAAAATACTCGCCCACCCGCGGCAGGCCGGCGACGAGCGAGGAGGGGTAGAACTCGCTGACCCGCGCGGCCAGCAGCAGCAAGGCCGCCAGCACGGCGAGGCCGAACAGCGAGGCCATCCGCCGCTGCCGGCGCTGCGCCTGGAAAGCGGCCTCGCCGCGCGCCAGCAGCACGGGGTCGGCGGTGGCGGAATGGCTCATGGGCGATCTCTCATGGGGCTAGAGCAGGTTCCGTTCGCAGGGGCTCACGACATCCGCTCCGGCATATTGTTTATTCGCGTGATTCACGCTTCAGTCGCGGCGCCGCCGGGCCGCCGCCTCGTCACGGCGCATGTCGATGAAAATCTGGTAGTCTTCCTGCCGCCCCTCGCGGTAGCCGGTGCCGGGGCCACGGGTGATCTGCTCGTAGATGTCCCGGTGCGCCTTCGGCATGCCGAGGTAGAACAGCTTCAGGTCTTCCTTGCAGGCTTCCGGCAGGTCCGCCCGCACCGTGATGGGGCCGGTGGCAATGGGCTCCGACGTCCAGACGATGTGGATGTCGCCCATCTTCAGCATGCCCTTCTCGACCATCGCGCGCAGGTTGCCGCGGGTGAAGCCGGTGGCCTCGTCCCCCAGGCCCGAAGCCCAGGTGCAGGCGGCGTCGTACTGCCCCTGCAGCACCGCGACGACCGCCTGCTCATGCCCGCCGGCGAAGCCCGTGCGGCTGAAATACCGCCCCGCCTCCGGGTCGATCCCCAGCCGCCGCAGCGCCGCGCGTGGCACCAGGTAGCCGGAGGACGAATTCGGGTCCGCCCAGGCGAGCGTGCGGCCCTTCATGCCGGCGAGGTCGGCGATGCCGCTACCGGCCCGCGCCACCATCACCGCGCGGTAGTAGATGGAACCATCCTCTTCCTCCGGCACCACCAGCGGCTCTACGCCGCCACCGGTGTCCATCCAGGCGGCCGCATAGGCGGTGGAGCCCAGCGAGGCGATCTCGACCTGTCTGGCGCCAAAGGCCTGGATGGCCCCGGAATAATCGCTGGCGGGCAGCACGCGCACCGGCAGGTCGAACGTATCCTGCATCAGCTTGCGGTAGCCCTCGAACCGCGCCAGGCGGTCCACCTCGTTCTCGCCGCCCAGCAGCGCGATGTTCAGGTGCGGCACCTGCGCCGCCCAGGGCCGGCGGCCCGGCCGCGGGAAGGCGACATCCGCATCGGCGCTGCGGCGCAGGCGCGGCGGCGGGCTTTGCGCGATACCGCCGGCCGGCCAGAGGCCAGCGGCGGCGAACGGAAGAAGGCGGGCGGTGTGGCGTCGGGTCAGGTGCATCGGGCAGGCTTTCACAGCAGCGCGGGACGCGCGGAGCCAGACTAGGCGCGCGGGCGGCCGGCTTGCCAGACGGCGTGTGTATCCAGGGATTGGCGCAGGATTGGCCACCATGGCCAGGGGCGCCGCCCGGGGTCCCGCCGGGTGGAAATGCCGGGTCCCGCCGGGAAATTCAGGAACAGGCCTGAAGGCCCCGGCGCGGCCCTGACGTGTGTCATGGCATGGCCGCACCGGCTGTACCCCTGGTGTGCCGAAGCGCTGGCCCTCCGCGGCACCCTGGCCTTTCAAGACCCTTGGGCGAGGCCAGGGTGTCACCGCCGCCCCCGGTGGAGGTGTCCAGCGCCCGGATCAGGACCGGCGGCGGCGCTCAGCGGCTTCCTCCCGGCGCAGTTGCACGATCGGCTCGAACTGCGCATGGGTCACGCGGGCATAGCCCAGCCCGCCGCCACGCTCGATCTGCTCATAGATGGCGGGGTGGGCGTCCGGCAGCGCCAGGTGGAAGTCGGTGAAGTCCTTTTTGAAGGCGGCGGGCAGGTCGGTGCGCACCACCAGCGGGCCGTTCAGGATCGGGCGTGACTTCCAGATGATGCGCATGTCGCCCATGTCGAGCATGCCCTTCTCCACCATCGCGCGCAGGTTGCCGCGGGTGAAGCCGCTGGCCTCGTCGCCCTGGCCGGAAGCCCAGGTCACGGCGCCGTCATACTGCTTCTGCTGCACGGCGACGACCGCCTGCTCATGCCCGCCCGCGAAGCCGGTACGGCTGAAATAGCTGTTGATGTCGATACTGCCGGCACGCAGCTCGCTGCGCGGCACGAGGTAGCCGGACGTGGAGTTCGGGTCGGCCCAGGCGAGGGACTTGCCGCGCATGTCGTCCAGGCTCGTGATGCCGCTGTCGCGCCGCACGATCATGACCGAGATGTAGGAGATGGAGCCGTCTTTCTCGCGCGGCACCACCAGCGGCTCGACCCCGCCATTGGTGTCCAGCCAGGTGCCGGCATAGCCCGAGGCGCCCATCGAGGATGCCTCGATCTGCTTGGCGGCGAAGGCCTGCATCACGCCCGAGTAATCGGCCGCCGGGTAGAGGCGGATCGGCACCTTGAAGGTGTCCTCGATCAGCGTGCGATAGGCATCGAAGCGGCCCAGGCGGTCGCCTTCGTTCTCGCCGCCCAGCAGGCCGAGGCGGATCTGCGGCAATTGCTGCGCCCAGGGGCGCTGGCCGGCCGCCGGCATGGCGGTGGAGGTGGTTTGCTGCGCGCGCAGGGCAGCGGGCAGCAGCAAGGCTCCGGCCGTGAGGCCGGCCAGGGAACGGCGGGTAATCATCGGTTTTCTCCTCGTGCGCCCCGTGGCGGGGCGGCGGCCTCAGGCGGGCAAGGCTGCGGCCCTCGCGTGGTTCGCCTGCGGGGCGGTCTGGCCGGCCAGGGGCGCGCGGGCCGGTGCAGCTGGCGCGCTCTCGGCGAATTCGTCTTCGGATACGCCGTAGATCTCGCGGATGCGGGCGGCGGTCAGTTCGGCGGGGGCGCCATCGAACATCACCCGGCCCTTCTGCATGGCAACGATCCGGTCGCAATATTCGCGGGCGGTGTCGAGATGGTGCAGGTTGCAGAGCACCGTGATGCCATCGCGCCGGTTCACGTCGCGCAGCGCGTCCATCACCACCTGCGCGTTGCGCGGGTCGAGGCTGGCGATCGGCTCGTCGGCCAGGATCACCTTGGGCTGCTGCATCAGCGCGCGGGCGATGGCTACCCGCTGCTGCTGCCCGCCGGAAAGCGTGTCGGCCCGTTGCAGCGCCTGGTCGTCCAGGTCGAAGCGGGCGAGCGCCGCCAGCGCCATGGCGCGCTCCCGCGCCGAGAAGTGCCTGAACAGCGATGCGACGGTGGCGGCGAAGCCGTGGCGGTGGTTCAGCCGGCCGACCAGCACATTGGTCAGCACGTCCAGCCGTTGCACCAGGTTGAACTGCTGGAAGATCATGGCGCATTCGGTGCGCCAGTCGCGCAGGGCCTGGCCCTTCAGCGCGGTCACGTCCACGCCGTCATGCAGGATGCGGCCGTCGGAGGGCTCGGTGAGGCGGTTGATCATGCGCAGCAGCGTGGACTTGCCGGCGCCGGAACGCCCGATGATGCCAACCATCTGCCCCGCCGGCACGGAGAGACTGACATCATCCACCGCTGTATTGGCGCCGAACCGGCGTGTGAGACCTTCAAGCTGCAGCATCGGCCGCCCTTCGCGTTCCGGGGTCGTATATAGGGCACGTGTTACAGGCGGATGACCAGCGAATGACATCCTCGTGGAAGCCGCCCTCCGCCGGGTGGCTTGACGCGCCGGGGCATTCCCCGGTTAGCCCCGCGCTTCGGATGATGGAGGCGGGGCCGTTGCGCAGCACAGGATCATCCGGCCCCGCCGCCTATGGCATCGGCCTCGCGCTTGGCCTGCTGGCGGCGGCGTGGCTGGTGGGGTTGGGGCCGCTGGGCGGCCAGGGCGGGCTCTGGGCACAGCCGGGGGTGGACCTGTCGCAGAACCTGGCCGGGCATATGGCCTTCCAGTCCGGGGGCTGGCGCTGGCCGCTGCTGGTCAGCGGCAACCTGTTCTGGCCGGGCGGCTTCAGCATCGCCATGACCGACAGCAACCCGCTGCTGTCGCTGCTGGCGAAGGCGGTGGTGGCGCCGCTGGCGGGCGGCCCGGTGAATTTGTTCGGCGCCTGGGTGGCGCTGTGCTGGCTGGTCCAGCCGCTGGCCGCGATCTATGCGCTGCGCGGCTTTGCGGCCAAGCCCGCCGGGGGGAGCAACCCTGACTCCGCTGGGTCCGAGGATGCCGCCGGGCCCGCCGCCCAGCCCTCCGCCCGCGCGCGGTACTCCGCCTGCGGGCCCGCATCCCTCGGCCGTGGCCGGGCCATCGCCATGGCCGCCACCGCCGGTGCCATGGCGCTGCTCTGGCCGGCGCTGCTGCACCGCATCGGCCATATCAACCTGCTGGGCCATTTCTGCCTGTTGCTGGCGCTGGGGCTGGCGGCGCGGGCGGTGGGGCGCGGCGCTGGCCTGCCCTTCGGGCGCAGCCTGGCACTGCTGGCGGTCACCATCCTGATCCACCCCTACCTGTTCCTGTTCGCCGGGGCGGTGCTGGCCGCGCCGCTGCTGCGCCGCCACCCCGGCGGCCGGCGCGGCTGGGGAAAGGAGGCGGCGCGCTTCCTGGCCCTGCTGGTGCTGCCCGTGCTGCTGTACCGCCTGCTCAGCGGCGGCACCGGCGGGGCCGACCGCGGCTATGGCCATTATTCCATGAACCTGCTCTCGCCTGTCTGGCCGCAGGTGTCCGGCCTGTTCGGCGCCCATCTGCCGGTGCTGGACGCCACGGGCGGGCAGTATGAGGGCTTCAACTATCTCGGCGCCGGCACGCTGCTGCTGGTGGCGCTGGCCCTGCTGGCGGGGTGGTGGCGCGGCTGGCGGCGCTGGCTGCCGCTGCTGCTGGCGCTGGCGGGGCTGGCGGCCGTGGCGGTGACGCCACGCGTCTATGCCGGCCCCTGGCTGGTGGTGCCGCTGCCCGCCTGGCCATGGGACCAGATCTTCGGCATCGTCCGCGCCTCCGGCCGCGCCTTCTGGCCGGTGGGCTATGCGCTGCTGCTGGGGGCCATCGCCTTCCTGGGCAGCCGCCTGCCCGGCCGCTGGCTGGCGCCTGTGCTGGGGCTGGCCGTGCTGTTACAGGCCGCCGACGCCGCGCCGCTGCTGCGCCAGGCCCGCGACCGCCTGGCGCTGGGCGAGGTCGGCCTGCCCCCCCTGCCGCCGCTGCCCGCCGGCCTCGCCCTGCTGCGCATCGCCCCCGCCTGCCCCGGCCCCGGCGTCGATTCGAGCGTGGCGGAACGGATGCGGCTGGCGGCGGTGCGCCAGGGCGCGGCGCTGGCCGAGATCCGCGCCTCCCGCCAGCCACGCTGGTTCAACTGCGAGACCGGCCTGTCTGACGCACTGGAGACGCCGCTGCGCCCTGGCGAGGCGCGCCTGTTCTTCGGCCCCGCCATCGCCGCGCTGCGACCGCGGGCGCTGGGGGAAGGCGTCTCGTGCCGCCGCCAGGGCGAGGTGGTGTTCTGCGCCCGCGACCTGCCGCTGGCCGGCGAGCCGGTGCCTGAAGGCCGGCCCCTGCCCCTGCTGGCGCCGGACCTGCCGCCCCTGCTGGCCACCGGCTGGGCGCTGGATGCCGCGGGCCTCGCATGGTCGGAAGGCCCCCGCGCCACGCTGCTGTTCCGCACGGATGCGCGCCGCCTGCGGCTGCGGCTGGAGGGGGTCGGCCGCTGGGCCGGCGACGCGCGCGAAGCCGTACTGCGCGTGAATGACGGCGCCCCCCTTACGGTGGCCCTGCCCGACCTGCAGACGACGGACCTGCTGCTGGATATCCCCGCCGGCGCCGCGCCGGTGCGGGTGGTGATCGACCTGCACCGCCCCGCCGACCCGGCGGGGCGCGGCCTGCCGGCGCCGGTGCGGCGGGCCGGTGTGCGGCTGCTCTCGGTCTCAGCGGCCGAGCAGCAGTAGGATCACCCCGCCGACAATGGCGATGGCGCCGATGATCTCCTGCCGCTTCAGGGTTTCCTTCAGATAGAAGCGGCTGAAGATCAGGGTGAAGATGATCTCCACCTGCCCCAGCGCGCGCACCATCGCCACCGGGGCCAGGGCGAAGCCGGTGAACCAGCAGGCCGAACCGCAGGCGGACAGCGCCCCCACCGGCAGGCTGCTGCGCCAGGTGCGGAAGACGGCGCGGAACTGCCCGGGCTCCGTCACCGCCAGCCAGCCGCCCTGCATCACGGTCTGCAGCACATTGGCCACCACCAGCGTGGTCAACGCCCGCAGTACCGGGTCAGGATGCGCCAGTTCCAGGTTGGCGGCCTTGATGAAGATGGAGGTCAGCGCGAAGGCGGTGCCCGCCCCCAGCCCGCACAGCGCCGCCGGCTGCACGGTGGCGCGCAGCAAGGCCATGCCGCTCAGCCGGCGCCCCGCCAACGACAGGTACAGCACCCCCGAGACCCCCACCGCGATGCCGGCCCAGGACAGGGCGGAAAGATGCTCGCCGAGCAGCAGCAGGGCCAGCGCCGCGCCCTGCACCGCCTCGGTCTTGGAATAGGCGGTGCCGACGGCGAAGCCGCGCGGCCCGAAGGACATGATCAGCAGGTTGGTGCCGATGATCTGCCCGAAGCCCCCCAGCGCCGCGTAGCCCAGGAAGCCGAGGCCCAGTGCCGCCGGTGGCACCTGCCCGGTGGCCAGGGCGTAGGCCGCCAGCAGCAGCAGGCCGAAGGGCACGCCGTAGAGATAGCGCACCACGCCCGCCCCGTTCACGGAGAGTTGCCCCCGCAGCCGCTGTTGCAGCGCCGTGCGCCAGGTCTGGAACAAGGCGGCGGAGAGGGTGGCGGCGATCCAGAGCGGCATGCGAAATTCCAGCTGGCAGTCGCGCCCAGGCTGGCCGGGATGCGCACCCCTGTCGAGATGGCGCCGCCGTGATGGCGCGGGCGGTGCTACCCGGGCCGGGCGGCCTGCCACGGGTATCCGCCGGGCTGCCCGGGCGCTGGAACATCCGGCCGCCGGGCCATCCGGCCATGGAAGCTGCGGCTGGCGGCTGGAACGACCTGGCGGCCGCAACGCCTGGCCGGAGAGCGCCTGGCCATCGGGCCGGATCACGGCCCCTGGCGCCCGGCACACCTGTCCACCATGGGGGGTTTCCTTCCCGGCCGGCCGCGTGCAGCCTGGAAGGCCGACCCCGCCCGCCGACAGGATTGCCCTTCCATGCTGCTTCTCATCCCAGGCCCCGTGCAGACCCGACCCGAAGTCCGGGCGGCGATGGCCGTGGACATCGCCCCCTGGGACCGCGATTTCACCCCCGAATACGCCGGCATCCGGGAGGCCGTGCGCGGCCTCGCCGGCGGCATCGCCGGCCGGCACGCCTGCCTGCCGCTGCAAGGCGCCGGCCATTTCATCACCGAGGCCGCGATCCGCACCTTCGTGCCCGCCGGCGCCAAGCTGCTGCTGGTGATGAACGGCACCTATGCCGAGCGCATGGCCCGCCTGGCGCGCGAAGCCGGGCGCGTGGTGGTGCCGCTGGTGGTGCCAGACGACCGCAGCGTCACCCCCGCCGAGGTCGCCGCCGCGCTGGAGGCCGACCCGGAGATCGGCCATGTCGGCATCATCTATTCCGAGACCGGCAGCGGCATCGTCAACGACGTGCCGGGCGTGGGCGCGGCCGTGCGCGCCCTGGGCCGGCGGATGATCGTGGATGCGGTCTCGGCCTTCGGCGCCCTGCCCTTCAACCTGGCCGAGCAGCCCGAGGTGGATGCCGTCGTCTTCACCTCCAACAAGTGCCTGGAAGGGCTGCCCGGCATCGGCTTCGCCATCTGCCCGATCGACCGCGTGGAGGCCTGCGCCGGCAATGCCGGTTCCTGGTCCTTCGACCTTTCGGACGTCTATGCCACGGCCCTGCGCGCCGGCTGGGGCAGCTTCCGCTTCACGCCGCCGGTGCAGGCGCTACACGCCTTCGGCGTCGCGCTGAAGATCTATCAGGAGGAGGGCGGCCAGCCCGTTCGCCTCGCCCGCTACCGCGAGAATGCGCGCCTGCTGCATGAAGGCATCATCGCGCTCGGCCTGCGCCCCTACCTGGACTGGCAGCACCAGGGCCCGATCATCGTGACGGTGTACCAGCCGCGGGACGAAGGCTTCGTGCTGATGGATTTCGTCGAGGCCCTGAAGCGCCGCGGGGTGATGATCAGCAATTTTTACAATACGCCGGCCCCGACAATGCGCATCGGCTGCATCGGCGACGTCCATGCCGACGACATCCGCTACGCGCTGCATGCCATGGGCGAGGCGCTGGACGAGTTGGGGATCAAGCGCCGCAACGCGGCCTGACGGCGCTGCCGGGGAAGGTTCCGTCCAGCCCGGGCGTGCCAGCCGGGCGGGACCTGACGCGGCGGGCGGCGGGTTTTCGGGAC
>JAQGHX010000039.1 GCA_028288745.1 Roseomonas sp.
GATCCCACACTCCTTCGCCACCCGCATCAGCGGACAGCCGCTGCTCTTCAGCAGCAATACCGCCTCCCGCTTGAACTCCTCCATACACTCCCGGCGCGTCTTGCCCGTCATCAGGGCACATCGCTCCCGCAGGTGCTTATCTGAAGGGTCCACCAACGCGAGAGTGGGTCACTGGCCAAGTTGAGCGAATGAACCGGACCATCAAGGAAGCCACTGTCAGGCCCTTCCACTACGGCTCACACGACCAGCTCCGCACCCACCTCGCCGACTTCCTGGCCGCTTACAACTTGGCCCGACGGCTGAAGACCCTCCATGGCCTCACTCCCTATGTAGCCATCTGCAAAGCATGGGCAGACCAGCCGCACCGATTCAGATCAAACCCGCACCATGAAACTTTGGAACTAAACAAGTAGGCTCTCCCGGCAGGAGGGCGGTCGAACACGGAGCTGATGCGGTTGATCGACACGCAGTTCCTGGAGACGCCTGGATACGGGTCTCGGCAAATGGCGCGCCATCTTCGGCGCGAAGGCTACACTGTGGGCCGCAAGCGGGAGCGGCGGCTGATGGCCAGGATGGGCTTGGAGCCGATCTGTCAGCGACCGCGGACCACGGTGCCGAACCCTGCGCACCGGGTCTTTCCCTACCTGCTGGGGGGAGCTGGTGATTGACCGGCCGAACCGGGTCTGGTGCGCCGATCTGACCTACATACCCATGCGCCGGGGCTTCCTGTACCTGGTCGCGGTGATGGCCTGGGCCACCCGCAAGGTGCTGTCCTGGCGGGTGTCGAACACCATGGACGTGGAGTTCTGCCTCGAAGCCCTGGAGGAGGCCCTGGCCTGGCATGGGCGGCCGGAGATCTTCAACACCGACCAGGGCAGCCAGTTCACCTCGCCGCGGTTCACCGGCGTATTGCAGCAAGCCAGGCGCGCATCTCCATGGATGGACGGGGCGCCGGATCGACAACATGTTCTTCGTACGGCTCAAGCGCCGCCTGAAGGTCGAATGCATCGACCAGCACGCCTTCGGAACCGGACCCGAACTGCGGATCGGGCTCGGCAGATGGATTGGCTACTACAACGTCGGACGTCCTCACTCCGCCCTGGCCGGGAGCACACCCGACGAGGCATACCGGGTGGACGAAGGAAGAAGAATAGCAGCCTGACAACGACCAGAACCGAGCTTATCCCCGCCGCCAATCTGTCCAAAGCATGAGGACCACCTCATTCGCAACCGGCGGCATTCTTTGCAACGGAACCGCCCGCCTCGCCTCGTCCGGAAGTCAGCATTCAGCGGCGTGACGGAGGACAAGGCAATGCCTCGCATTTGGGGGGGTTGGCCAGGGAAATTCAAAGGTGCACATTGGCCTGCGGATGGAAACGCTTCAGGAATCGCGCGCGCCGCATCGCCGAGCGCGCGACTTGCTCAGTTCGCGCGAATTCAGGCGTCTATGGGCGCTTGGCGGCATCACGAACGCGATGCGCTGGGTGGAGATGCTGGCCGCAGCACTCTTCACCTTCGAGGTGACAGGCTCCGGAATCGCGGTCGCCTTAGTCTCGGCGGCGCGTACCCTGCCGTTGCTGTGCCTCGGTGCGATCGCGGGCGTGGTGTGTGAGGCGATCAACCGCAAGCACATTTTGCTTGGGGGCATGCTGTTGAGCTGCGCGGTAAGCCTGTCCATCTGCCTGCTCGACCTCCTGGATTGGGCGCGGCCCTGGCACGTCGCGCTGGCCGCGTTTCTCAGCGGCAGCGTCTGGGCTACCGAAATGGCCACACGGCGGCGCATGGTGGCGGAATCCGCCGGCGCTGGTCTTGTGTCCCAGGCGGTGGCGCTGGACAGCCTGACCGGCTCATTCGCACGAATGATTGGACCGCTTGTAGGCAGCATGTTGTTCGCGTGGATCGGCCTCATGGGCGCCTTCGCCCTCTCCTCGGTGTGTTGCCTTGTCGCAGCGCTACTGGTGCCCGGCATTCGGCACGTCCAGGAGACCCGGCGCCTTGAGTTCACCCGGATTCCAGGCGATCTGGCCGACAGCCTCGCCTTCGCGTTGCGGCAGCCGGCGGTACTGACGGTCCTGGGCGTGACGGCAACGATGAACTTCTTCGCCTTTTCGTACGTTGCGCTCGTTGCCCCCCTTGGCCGGACGGTGTTTGGTGTCCCAGAAGCGCTGGTCGGGCTGCTCGCCGCGGCAGAGCCACTCGGGGGCTTGCTGGGCGGGCTTCTGCTGACAAGCCGGGCACCGAAGTCCAACCTGCGCGCGCTCATGATCGCCGGATCTGCGTTTTTTCTCGTGGCCCTTGCGGCGATGCCGCTGATGCCGAGCTATGCGCTTGCCTGCGGGCTCCTCGTGGGCGGCGGGCTTGGTCTTGCGTTGTTCAGCAATATGCAGACCACTCTCGTGCTGACCAGCGTCCCGGCCAACCTCCGGTCGCGACAGATGGGCCTCGTGACGGTGTGCATCGGCCTCGGTCCGCTAGGGCAGATGCTGATCGGGGTGTTGGCCGAAATGTTTGACCCGCCGCGGGCGGTGATCATCACGGCGCTCGCCGGTTTGGCGGCGCTCTGCCTCGTATCGATACTTTGCATAAGATCACGTGCGAGGCCTGGGGATGCGATTGGCTAGGCTCAGGACCTGTTAACTGCGCCCTTGTGCTTTGAGCCTGTTGTGATTCCAGAGTGGCAGGAGGTGCTGCCATGGCTGACATGTTCTGGCTGACGAAGGCGCGGATCCAGCGGATCGCGCCCTACTCCCCGCTCTCGCATGGAGTGCCGCGAGTGGATGACCAGCGCGTCGTCAGCGGCATCCTGCACGTCATCCGGAACGGCTTGCGTTGGCGTGATGCGCCCGCCGGCCACGGCCCGCACAAGACCCTCTCC
>JAQGHX010000046.1 GCA_028288745.1 Roseomonas sp.
ACAATCCACAAAGGGCCGGTTGCCCGCCCGCCAGCTGATCCAGGGCGGGCAGCCATGATTTCCTCTCCCGGCAGAATCCCTTTAAGCCTGCATTTCGGATATCACCGGGCCGGACGAATGATCGACAATATACCCAAGAGGCGCGTGGATGGCGGACTGAAAGCGCAGGTGCGCGTGGTCTACGCTCTTCTTTTGCGGGAGATGCTGGGGCGGTTCGGCCTGTCGCGCGTAGGCTATCTCTGGCTTGTGGCTGAGCCGGTGATGCTGGCTCTGGGCGTGTCCGGCATCCACTGGATGATGGGCGAAGGCGACGTGCACGGCGTGCCCGTCTTTCTGTTCTATGGCCTGGGCTATGCGCCCTTTTTTATGTTCCGCGCCATCCTCACGCGGAATGCCAGCACCATTCAGGCCGCCCATAGCCTTCTTTTTCACCGGCCGATCAAGTTAATGGACCTGTGCCTGGCCCGCACGATACTTGAAGCGACCGCCTGCTTACCGGTTATTTTCCTGTTTGTTCTGGCTTCGGTCATGTCGGCCGGCATCTGGCCGGCGGAGCCCGGGCTGATGCCGCTGGTTCTGGTCATCAGCGCACTGTTCGCCCACGGCATGGGGATGCTGCTCGCGGCCCTGGTCGTCTTCTACGAGCCGCTGGAACGCTTCATTCATCCACTGACCTATCTCATGATGCCGTTCTCCGGTGCGTTCAGCATGATTGAATCCCTGCCACCCGCCGGCCAGGAAGCACTGCTCTGGTCTCCGTTGGTCCATGTGCATGAAGCTTTCCGCGACGCCATGTGGGGCAGCCGCATCGTCTCCCATTACGACCTTTCATATCCGATACTGTGGGCGTTGTTCTTGAACATGCTGGGCATGGCCGCGCTCCGCGCCGCCCGCCCACATGTCACCTTGTCGCACTGACGTCACCGAGGCCCCGCGGGCCGGGCAGGCTTGACCCCGCGCGGTGGTTCGGTCCCGAAGCGCCACGATCATCTCGGCCGGCAACGGTTCTGGCGATGACGTGGCGTCGGCGCGTTTCACTGCGCCGTTAGCGCGATGGGGCGCGGCGCCAGGATGCAACGCTTGCGGCAGGAAGAAGCACGCCGGGCGAGGCTTTTGAAGAACCGCGCCGTCGTTGCGGCGGGCTGTCCTGAACCCCGGCGGCCTTGCGCTGGAAGGCGGCCGATGGCGGCGCGCGCAACCGGCCCCTACTCTTCTCCGGTACGAAAGTGCCTGATCAGCACG
This sequence comes from Roseomonas sp., assembly GCA_028288745.1. Taxonomy (GTDB): domain Bacteria; phylum Pseudomonadota; class Alphaproteobacteria; order Acetobacterales; family Acetobacteraceae; genus Pseudoroseomonas. Next base: position 1,243 of record JAQGHX010000046.1, read on the forward strand.
ATGTCTTCCGAAGATACGCCTGCCTCGAAGATGAAGGAGGAGAGCATGTCCTCCGCGAGATCCTGCAACAGGCCTGGCGGGTACTTGGAAACGATATGGGCCATCATGCAGAGACCCGTTACTTTGGCGTGGTGATCGCCTTCCTGGATGACTCTGCCGGTAATATCCAAGGCGTCTTTCAGGTCGTTGAGTGGAGGCGTGTGCTGCGAGCCGTACATCCAGAAGACCTTTTCGCCTTTGCCTGAATTTAGCAGCGTTCCGGCAAATAGAATTGTAAATCATGTAAGCTTTTGAAGGGAACGTTTACCCGCATGCGGTGAGTTTCGCAGGGATGCGTGACTGAGGCGCCTGGCGGGGCGTCGGCTGTTGGTGCCGTCCAGGCCCGGAGCAGTCATCGTTGGGGCGTGGCGAACGTGGCGGGGCCACACGCCGCACCGGGCGGTCCGCGCGGTGACGATGCCGCGGACCTGAGCTCATGCCCGCCGCAGCGGTGGCCCGTGCTTCGCGGGAACGGCGAAACGACCGTCTGCGAAAGCAGCCAATGCGGTGCCAACCGGCACCACGCAGGCGAGCGGACGAAAAAATTGGGCCTTAACCCACTGAATGATGCAGAGGGTGGCATCCCCAACGGGATTCGAACCCGTGTTACCAACGTGAAAGGCTGGTGTCCTAGGCCTCTAGACGATGGGGACAAGACCAGTGCCGCAGTATCTTGCGGGCGGCGGTTACTACTCTACCGGGCCAGGGGCGTCTACCCCTTCCAAGCTGGAAAGCCCGGCTTTTTCACGCGGCTGGCGCGGCATCCTGCACATGCAGGCTGGCTGAGACCTCGCCATTCCAGCGCTCCGCCCGCAGGGCGCCGCACAGATGCAGCGGCGCGCCGCCACTGCCCAGCAGAAGCTCCGCCAGCGGGCCTTCCTTGGCGCGGAAGCACACCGCCTTCAGGCGGCCGCCACCCTCGCCCTGGACGAAGGCGCGGATGGTATTACCCTCCTTCCCAACCCGGTCGGCCCGCGTGATACGGGCGCGCGGGAAGACGAAGAGCGGTTCCTCGTTGCCGGGGCCGAAGGGGCCGAGGCGCGCGACCTGCTCCGCCAGGGCCGCGGTGCCGGCGGGCACCATCAGGGTCGCGTCCAGCACCAGGTCCGCCGCACCCGGCAGGTCCGAGGCATGGGACAGGCGCTCGCTCAGGAAGGCCTGCACCTCGCCCCGCCGCTCGGCGCGGAAGCTGAAGCCGGCGGCCATGGCGTGGCCGCCGCCGGTCTCCAGCAGCCCCGCCTGGCGGGCCGCGATGATGGCCGAGCCCAGGTCCACCCCGGGCACCGAGCGGCCGGAGCCCTTCGCCAGCCCGTCCGAGACGCCGGCCACGCAGGTCGGGCGGTTGAAGCGTTCCTTCACCCGCCCGGCGACGATGCCCACCACGCCCGGATGCCAGCCCTCGCCCGCGATCAGCAGGACCGGGTGGCCGTCGCTGGATTGCCGCTCGGCCTCGGCGAAGGCGGCGGCCAGCACCTCGCTTTCCACCTCCTGGCGGCGGCGGTTCACGGAATCCAGGCGTTCGGCCATCTCACGCGCCTCGATCGGGTCGTCGCAGGTCAGCAGCCGCACGCCGAGGTCAGGCTCGCCGATCCGGCCCGAGGCATTAATGCGCGGGCCCAGCAGGAAGCCCAGCGTATAGGCGGAAGGCGCATCCCGCGCCTGGGTCACTTCCAGCAGGGCGGCGATGCCGGGGCGCTCGCCGCGCGCCATCACCTTCAGGCCCTGCGCCACGAAGGCGCGGTTCAGCCCGGTCAGCGGCATGACGTCGCACACGGTCGCGAGCGCCACCAGGTCCAGCAGGTCGCGCAGGTCCGGGGGCGTGGAGGCGGCGAAATGGCCGGCCTTGCGCAGCACCCGCAGCGTCGCCACCGCCGCCATGAAGGCCACCGCCGCCGCGCAGAGATGCCGCAGGCCGGAGCCGCAATCCAGCCGGTTGGGGTTCACCGCCGCGGCGATGACGGGCACCGGGCCTTCCGCCTTGTGGTGGTCCAGCACCACCACGTCGGCGCGGCCCTTCGCGGCTTCCAGCGCCGCATGTGCCGCGATGCCGCAATCGACGCAGACGATGAGGGTCGCGCCCTCCCCGCACAGCGCCGCGATGGCGGCGGGGTTGGGGCCATAGCCTTCCTTCAACCGGTCCGGCACATAGGGGCGCACGGCGCAGCCCAACCCGCGCAGGAAGCGCACCATCAGCGCGGCGGAGCAGGCGCCATCCACGTCGTAATCGCCGAAGACCGCGACGCGCTCGCCGGTGCGGATGGCGTGGGCAAGCCGGTCGGCGGCGGCGTCCATGTCGATCAGGGTGGAAGGGTCGGGCATCAGCGCCCGCAGCGTCGGCTCCAGGAAGTCCTTTGCCTGTTCGATGCCGATGCCACGCGCGCTCAGCAACTGCCCCACCAGTTCGGGCAGTTCCAGCCGCTGGGCGATGGCCATGCCGATGCGCGTGTCGCCCTGGCGCCAGATCCAGCGCCGCCCCAGCGCACTGCGGGAGACGCCGAGCACCGGCGCCCCCGCATCCGCGTCCAGCAGGTTCAGGTCAACCGACAAAGGCGCTCGGCTTCAGGGCGAAGTTATGATGCGCCTCGATATAGCGCACCGTGCCCGTCTTGCTGCGCATGATGATCGAGTGCGTGTAGGCGGCCGTGGCGGTGCGGCGCACGCCCTTCAGCATCGGGCCGGCGGTGACGCCGGTGGCCGCGAACATCACATCGCCCTTCGCCATGTCCTCGACGGAGAACTTCCGGTTCGGGTCGGTGATGCCCATGTCGCGGGCGCGGGCGATCTGGCTGTCATCCTCATACAGCAGGCGCCCCTGCATCTGGCCGCCGATGCAGCGCAGCGCCGCCGCCGCCAGTACCCCTTCCGGCGCGCCGCCGGAGCCGAGATACAGGTCCACGCCCGCTTCCGGCTGCGACACGGCGATGACGCCCGAGACATCGCCATCCGGGATCAGCATGATGCGCGCGCCGGCATCCCGGCAGGCCTGGATGATGGCCTTGTGACGGTCGCGGCCGAGGATGCAGACGACGAGGTCGTTGATCTCGCTCTTCTTGGCGCGCGCCAGTTCCCGCAGGTTCTCGGCCACGCTGGCATCGAGGTCCACCACGCCCATCGGCAGGCCGGGGCCGACCGCGATCTTGTCCATGTAGATATCGGGCGCGTGCAGGAAGCCGCCATGCTCGGCCACGGCGAGGGTCGCGATGGAATTCGGCCCGCCTGTCGCGCAGATGGTGGTGCCTTCCAGCGGGTCGACGGCGATATCGACCTTGGGGCCGCCGAGGCCGATCTTCTCGCCGATATAGAGCATCGGCGCCTCGTCCATCTCGCCCTCGCCGATGACGACCGTGCCCTCGATGGCGACGGTGTCGAAGGCTTTGCGCATGGCGTCCACGGCGGCGCCGTCGGCGGCGTTCTTGTCGCCCCGGCCGATCCAGCGGCTGGCGGCCAGCGCCGCGGCCTCGGTCACGCGCACGAGTTCGAGGGCGAGGTTGCGGTCGACGGGGACGGGATCGCGCATGTGAGGCTCCTGTATTCGGCTGCGGTGTCGAAAGGGGCTAACGGCGGTCAGAGCGTTTCGATGCGGATCATGGCGGGCGGCTCCAGCACCGAAGCGAGTGCCGCGATACGGGTGAGCGCCGCGCGCATCGCCGCTTCCTGGCACTCATGGGTGGTCAATACGATGGGCACCGCCTCGCCTGGCGCACGGCCGCGCTGGATCATGCTCTCCAGGCTGATGGCGTGGTCTCGCAGCACGCCGGTCACGTCGGCCAGCACGCCAGGGCGGTCCAGCACCATCAGGCGGAGGTAATAGGCCCCGCGGTGCTGTTCCATCGGCACATTAGGAATCCGGGCCAGATCGGCCGTGCCGGCGCCCCAGACGGGCGTCGAGCGGCCACGGGCGATATCGATCAGGTCGGCCACCACGGCGCTGGCGGTGGGGCCGGCGCCGGCGCCGCGCCCTTCCAGCACCACGCGGCCGGCGAAATCGCCTTCCGCGACCACGGCGTTATAGACGCCATCCACCACCGCGATGGGGTGGGACACCGGCACCATGCAAGGATGCACGCGGGTAGAAATGCCGCCCTCCACCGCCGCCGCAATGCCCAGCAGCTTGATGCGGTAGCCCAGTTCCTCAGCCAGCTTGATGTCGAGGGCGGTGATGTTGCGGATGCCCTCCACATACAGGGCGTCGAAATCGACCGGGCGGCCAAAGGCCAGCGCGGCCAGGATGGCCAGCTTGTGCGCCGCATCCACGCCGTCGATGTCGAAGGAAGGGTCGGCCTCGGCGTAGCCCAGCGCCTGCGCCTCGGCCAGCACGTCGGCGAATTCGCGGCCCTGGTCGCGCATACAGGTCAGGATGTAGTTGCAGGTGCCATTCAGGATGCCGACCACGCGCAGGATGCGGTTGGCGGCCAGCCCTTCCCGCAGCCCCTTGATGGCGGGGATACCACCGGCGACGGCAGCCTCGAAAGCCAGCGTCACGCCAGCGGCCTCGGCCTGCTTGGCCAGCACCGCGCCATGCACCGCCATCAGCGCCTTGTTGGCGGTGACGACAGGCTTGCCGGCCGCGAGTGCGGCTTCGACCAGCGCCTTCGCCGGGCCGTTGGAGCCGCCGACCAGTTCCACCACGACGTCCACATCCGGGTCGTGGGCCAGCATCACCGCGTCGGTATGCCAGCGCAGCCCCTCCAGCGGCACGCCGCGATCGCGCGCGCGGTCGCGTGCCGCCACGGCGGTGACAATGATGGGGCGGCCCGCGCGGGCGGCGATCAGCGCGGCATTGTCGGACAGCAGCTTGAGCACGCCCGCGCCAACGGTGCCCAGGCCGGCAACGCCGATGGAAAGCGGACGGGTCATGCCTTGGTTCCTTCGGTGGTGAATTCGATGGCGGGGCCCGCGTTGTCGCCTTGCAGGAAGCCCCGGATGCCGCGCAACGCCTGGCGGATGCGCTGGGTATTCTCGACCATGGCAATGCGCACATGGCCATCCCCGTGCTCGCCGAAGCCCAGGCCCGGCGCCACCGCCACCTTGGCGCGCGCCAGCAGCAGCTTGCTGAACTCGACGCTGCCGAGGCCACGGAACCGCTCCGGGATCTCGGCCCAGACGAACATGCCGGCCTCGGGCACCGGCACGTCCCAGCCGGCCTGCTTCAGGCCGCGCACCAGCACGTCCCGCCGCTCGCGGTAGAGCTTGCGCATGTCGTCGATGCAGTCCTGCGGGCCGTTCAGCGCGGCGGTGGAGGCCACCTGGATCGGCGTGAAGGCGCCGTAGTCCAGGTACGACTTCACCCGCGTCAGCGCCGCGATCAGCTTCGGGTTGCCGGCGGCGAATCCCATGCGCCAGCCCGCCATGTTGTAGGTCTTGGACATGGAGGTGAATTCCACCGCCACATCCTTCGCGCCCGGCACCTGCAGGATCGAGGGCGGCACCCGGTCGCCGTAATAGAGTTCGGCATAGGCGAGGTCCGACAGCACGTAGATCTCGTGCTTCCGCGCGAAGGCAATGAGCTCGCGGTAGAAATCAAGGCTCGCCATCAGCCCGGTGGGGTTGGAGGGAAAATTCACGATCAGCGCGGTGGGCTTCGGCACGGAATGGCGCACCGCGCGGTCCAGCGCCTGCAGCATCTCGTCATCCGGCGTATGCGGGATGGAGCGGACCGAGGCGCCGGCGATGATGAAGCCGAACTGGTGGATCGGGTAGGACGGGTTCGGCACCAGGATGGTGTCCCCCGGCGAGGAAATGGCGGCCGCGAGGTTCGCCAGCCCTTCCTTCGAGCCGAGCGTGGCGACCACCTCCGTCTCCGGGTCCAGCTCCACGTTGAAGCGCCGGGCGTAGTAGCCCGCCAGCGCCCGGCGCAGGCCGGGGATGCCCTTGCTGGCCGAATAGCCATGGGTATCCGGGTTCTGCACCGCCTCGATCAGCTTGGCGACGATATGTGGCGGCGTCGGGCTGTCCGGGTTGCCCATGCCCAGGTCCACGATGTCCTCGGCGGCCGCGCGCGCCTTCGCCTTCGCCTGGTTCACCTCGGCGAAGACATAGGGCGGCAGGCGGCGGATACGGTGGAATTCCTCGGTCATGGCACGGCGGTCCCGTCGTTCTTCGGCAGGGGGTAGAGCAGATCGTCGCCCGTGGGAACCGGGCGCGCCCGCGTATCAGAGCCGCGGCATGGGCGGCGGGGGCGCCAGCATCTCGGCGGGGGGCAGCGCGGGGGCCATGCCGGGGTCGGCGGGCATCGCGGGCGCATCCGGGGCCGGTACGGCGCCGTTGTTCCGGGGCCCGGGCAGCGGCAGGCTGGTGCCGGGGGCG